>NZ_JBHYVB010000027.1:26765-81055 GCF_042750115.1 Streptomyces sp. NPDC059455 | reverse complement strand
GCGAACACCGGCGAAGACTCCAACAACCCCACCGCCATCCCCACCCACTGCGACCCCTGCCCCGGAAACACCAACACCGCACGACCATCACCACCGGCCACGCCCCGGACCAGCCCAGAGACGTCCTGGCCCTCCGCCAGCGCCGCCACCCCACCGACCAAACCGCCCCGGTCCCCGGCCAGCACCACCGCACGATGCTCGAAGACCGTACGCGTCGTCGCCAGCGACCACCCGACATCCCCGGCCGACAGCTCCGCCCGCTCCTCCGCGTACGACGCCAGCCGACCCGCCTGCGCCCGCAACGCCGCCTCGGAGCGGGCCGTCAGCACCCACGGGACCACCGCGGAGTCGCCCCCGCTCACCCCCTCGTCCACCGCGTCATCGTCATCGCCGACCGGCGCCTGTTCCAGCACCACATGGGCGTTGGTGCCGCTGACGCCGAAGGCCGAGACACCGGCCCGGCGCGGTTCGCCGCTCTCCGGCCATGCGACCTGCTCGGCCAGCAGCTCGACCGCGCCGGCCGACCAGTCGACATGCGGTGTCGGCTCATCGACGTGCAGCGTCTTCGGCAGCGCACCGTGTTGCATGGCCAGGACCATCTTCATCACACCGGCCACACCCGCCGCCGCCTGCGTATGGCCGAGGTTGGACTTCACCGACCCCAGCAGCAGCGGCCGACCGTCCGCACGGTCCTGCCCGTAGGTGGCCAGCAGCGCCTGGGCCTCGATCGGATCGCCCAGCGTCGTACCCGTGCCATGTGCCTCGACCGCGTCCACCTCGGCGGCCGACAGCCGCGCGTTGGCCAGGGCCTGGAGGATGACGCGTTGCTGGGAAATGCCATTGGGCACGGTCAGGCCGCTGCTGCTGCCGTCCTGGTTGACGGCGGAGCCGCGTACCACCGCCAGTACCGGGTGGCCGTTGCGGCGCGCGTCCGACAGCCGCTCCAACAGCAGCATGCCCACACCCTCGCCCCAGCCCGTGCCATCCGCGGCCGCCGCGAACGCCTTGCACCGGCCGTCCGGGGCAAGACCCCGCTGACGGCTGAACTCCACGAAGAGGCCGGGCGTGGACATCACGGTCACGCCTCCGGCGAGGGCGAGCGGGCACTCCCCCTGCCGCAGGGACTGCACCGCGAGATGCAGTGCCACCAGCGACGACGAGCAGGCGGTGTCCACCGTCACCGCGGGCCCCTCGAAGCCGAAGGTGTAGGAGAGCCGACCCGACATCACACTGGCCGCACCACTGGTGGCCAGGAAGCCCTCGACGCCCTTCGGGGCCTGCCGCAGCGCGACGGTGTAGTCCTGACCGTTGGTGCCCACGAAGACACCGGCCTTGCTGCCGCGCAACGACGCCGGAGTGACACCGGCCCGCTCCATGGCCTCCCACGACGTCTCCAGCAGCAGCCGCTGCTGCGGATCCATCGCCAGCGCCTCACGCGGCGAGATCCCGAAGAAGGTGGGATCGAAGGCGCCCGCGTCGGAGAGGAACGCGCCCTCCTTGACGTACGAGGTGCCGGAGCGATCGGGGTCCGGGTCGTACAGCTCCTCCAGATCCCAGCCGCGGTCCTCCGGGAACGCGCTCACGGCGTCCTCGCCACGGGCGAGCAGCCCCCACAGCTCCTCCGGAGACCGCACACCGCCGGGGAAGCGGCAGCTCATCGCCACGATCGCGATCGGCTCCCGGGACTTCTCCTCGACATCGCGGAGACGCCGCTGCGTCTGGCGCAGATCGGCCATGACGCGCTTGAGGTACTCGACAAGCTTCTCTTCGTTTGACACTTGGCCCTGCCCCCTCGAAGAAACCAGGTGATTCTCGTTCATGTCAGGCGTCTCCGAGTTCTCGGTCGATGACGTCGAAGAGCTCGTCCACCGATGCGCTTTCCAGGTCGTCGTTGACGTTGTCGTCCCGTACGGCGCTCCCGCCCCCGCCGACGGGTTCGCTCAGCTTGGCCAGCACCGACTGGAGCCGGACGATGGCCTTCGCCCGGGTGATGTCGTCCTGCGGCATGGCCGTAAGGACGGTTTCGAGTCGGTCGATCTCGGCGGGCAGCGACTTCTCCGGGGCTGCCTCGTCCTCGACCAGCTCCCCCATGAGGTGGCGGGCCAGCGCGGACGCCGATCCGTAGTCGAACAGCGCGGTCGGCCGCAGCCGCAGCCCGGTGGCCGCGTTGAGCCGGTTGCGCAGTTCCACGGCGGTCAGCGAATCAAGCCCCATGTCGAAGAAGCCACGCTCGGCGTCGATGCCCTCGTGCGTGGCGTATCCGAGGACAGCGGCCGTATGCGTACGCACCAGGTCGAGCAGGGCGGGTTGGCGTTCCGCCGCCGGGAGCTCCGCGAGTGTCGTGGCGAGCGTCGGCCGGTGGGTGCCGGCCGCCTGCCCGTCCAGATGGGCGTCGGCGACCTGCCGTGCAGTCCTGACCTCGGCGATGTCGCCGAAAAGGAGGCCGAGCCGGGTGCCGTCGACACCGGCGGTGAAGCGCGGCCAGTCGATGTCGGTGATGACCGGGCAGGTATCCGACTGGTTGACGGCCCGCGCCATCGCGGTGACGGCCAGCTCGGGTTCCATCGCGGGCAGGCCGAACCGCTCCATGCGGCCGCTGATGGCCGCGTCCTGGGTGGCCATGCCACCGTCGGCCCACGGCCCCCAGGCCACGGAGGTGGCGGGCAGGCCCTCGGCGCGGCGGTGTTCGGCGAGCGCGTCCAGGAAGGCGTTCGCCGCCGCGTAGTTGCCCTGTCCGGCGCCACCCACCGTCGCGGAGAACGAGGAGAACAGCACGAACGCCGAAAGGTCCAGCTCGCGCGTCAGCTCGTGCAGATGCCACGCCGCCTCGGACTTCGCCCGCAGCACGCCTTCGAACCGGTCCACCGACAGCCCGTCCAGCACACCGTCATCCAGCACACCCGCCGTATGCACCACAGCCGTCAGCGGGAACTCCTCCGGCACCCGGGCCAACACCCCGGCCAGCGCACCCCGGTCACCCACATCACACGCCGCAACCGTCACCCGAGCACCCGATTCGGCCAGCTGCGCCCGCAACTTGTCCACGCCCTCGGCCGCCGGACCGCGCCGCGAGACCAGCACCAGATGCTCCGCACCGGCCCGCGCCAGCCAGCGCGCCACATGGGCACCCAGCGCGCCCGTACCACCGGTCACCAACACCGTCCCCGACGGCTGCCACGCCTCCCCGCCCTCGGCACCCACCGCCACCGCACGGACCACACGGCGAGCGAACACACCCGACGCCCGCACCGCCACCTCGTCCTCACCGGTGGCACCGCCGATGACGGCGGTCAGTCGCTCCAGAGCCCGGCTGTCCGGCGCCTGTGGCAGGTCGACCAGGCCGCCCCAGCGCTCCGGGGCCTCCAGTCCGGCGACCCGGCCCAGCCCCCACACGGCCGCCTGTTCCAGGCTCAACGGACTCTCCGAACCGCCCGTCGCCATCGCGCCCCGCGTCACACACCACACGCGGCCACCCACACCCGCGTCGCCGATCCCCTGAAGCAGGGACAAGGTCAGCGCAAGGCCCGATGGCACCGACGCATACTGGCCGTGCCGCCCCTCGGCCAATGCCAGCAGCGACAGCACCCCCGTGACGTCGGCTGCCCTGTCCGCGCCGCCCAGGGCGGCGCGCAGCCGAGCCGCCACGGCTTCACGGTCGGCTTGGGCATCCTCGATCTCGACGACCACGGGCAGCGCACCGCGCATGGCCAAAGCGGCCACGCAGTCCGCGACCCATGCGTCGTCGGTCAGCCCGGCGGGGACCGCCACCAGCCACGATCCCGTCAGCGCCGCAGCCGCCACCTCCGAGACCGGCGACCAGGCGATCCGGTAGCGCCACGCGTCGACCTGTGACCGCTCGCGGTTACGACGCCGCCACGACGACAGGACCGGCAGCACCGCCGCGAGCGACTCACCCGTGACGGCCTCGCTCTCGACGGCCAGCGTGTCCGCCAGCGCCGACAGGTCCTCGCGCTCCACCGCGTCCCAGAAGTCGGCGTCGGCGGAGTCGCGTTGGGCGTCTGCCGTGCCGTGGTGGGTTTCCGGCGCCGCGCCTGTCGCAACCCAGTAGCGCGTGCGTTGGAAGGCGTACGTCGGCAACTCCACGTGCCGCGCCGGTCGTCCGGCGATGGCCGCGAGCACGGCCGTCCAGTCCACCGACACACCCCGGACATGCGCCCCGGCGGCGAGCGTCAGTGCGGTCTCGACCTCGTCGCGACCGGAGCGCGCGGCGGGTAGGAAGACGGCGACATCTGCTGTCTCCTCCGGCAGGCACTGCTCGCCCATCGTGGACAGCACCTCGTCCGGGCCGAGCTCCAGGTAGGTGGTGGCTCCAGCGTCCGCCAGACTCCGCACCCCGTCCGCGAACCGCACGGCCTCGCGGACGTGTCGTACCCAGTACTCGGCCGAGCACAGCGCATCGACGTCCGCCACCAGTCCCGTCACGTTCGACACGACGGGGATGCGGGGAGGTGCGTACGTCAGCCCCTCGGCCACCTGGCGGAATTCCTCCAGCATCGGCTCCATCAGCGGCGAGTGGAAGGCATGGGAAACCCGCAGCCGCTTGGTCTTGATGCCCTCGGTCTCCAGCAGCCCGGCAATCTTCACCACGGCTTCATCCGCGCCGGAGATCACGGTCGAGCGCGGACCATTGACCGCCGCCACGCTCACCTCAGCCTCACGACCAGCCAGTAGCGGCAGTACGTCGGCCTCAGCCGCCCGCACCGACACCATCACCCCACCCGACGGCAGCGCCTGCATCAACCGCCCACGTGCCACCACCAAGGCACACGCGTCTTCCAGTGACAACACCCCCGCCACATGCGCCGCCACCAGCTCACCAATCGAATGCCCTGCCACAAAGTCGGGTCGCACACCCCACGACTCCACCAACCGGAACAGCGCCACCTCCACCGCAAACAACCCACACTGCGTATACGCGGTCTCATCCAACGCCGCCGCGTCCCCACGGATCACCTCCCGCAGCGAACGCTCCAACACCCCATCGAACCGCGCACACACCTCATCGAACGCCTCCGCGAACACCGGGAACGCCTCGTACAACCCCTGGCCCATCCCGACCCGCTGACTGCCCTGACCCGAGAACAACACCGCCAACTTGCCCGGCACCGCCGAACCCTGAACCACACCCGGCGCCGGATCACCGATCGACAGCGCCTCCAAGCCATCGACAAGACCAGCCCGATCAGCGGCCAGCACCACAGCCCGATGCTCAAACGCGCTACGCGTCGTGACCAGCGACGACGCCACATCGGCCGCCGACGGCTCCGCCCCGGCCTGACTGCGCGCGTACGACAGAAGCCGCTCCGCCTGCGCTCGCAGCGCTCCCTCGGACTTCGCCGACACCACCCACGGCACCAGCGCCGACTCCTCAGGCGCGTCGGTCACCGGCACGGCGACGGGCCGCTCCTCGGGGGCGTGTTCCAGGATGACGTGCGCGTTGGTGCCACTGATGCCGAACGACGACACACCCGCACGCCGGGGACGGCCGGTCTCCGGCCACTCCACCGCATCCGTCAACAACTCCACCGCACCCGCCGACCAATCCACATGCGGCGACGGCTCATCGACATGCAACGTCTTCGGCAGCACGCCGTGCCGCATCGCCAGCACCATCTTCATCACACCCGCCACACCGGCCGCCGCCTGCGCATGACCGATGTTCGACTTGATCGCCCCCAGCCACAGCGGCCGCTCCCCGGCCGCCCGCTCCTGGCCGTACGTCGCCAGCAACGCCTGCGCCTCGATCGGATCGCCCAGCTTCGTGCCCGTACCGTGTGCCTCGACCGCGTCCACCTCAGCGGCCGACAGCCGAGCGCTCTCCAACGCCGCCCGGATCACCCGCTGCTGCGACGGACCATTCGGCGCCGTCAAACCGTTCGACGCGCCGTCCTGGTTGATGGCGCTGCCCCGCACCACCGCGAGCACCTGGTGGCCGTTCCGCCGTGCGTCCGACAGCCGTTCCAGCAGCAGCATCCCGACGCCCTCGGCCCAGCCGGTGCCGTCCGCGGCTCCCGCGAAGGGCTTGCAGCGCCCGTCCGGGGCCAGTCCGCGCTGACGGCTGAACTCGACGAACGCGAGCGGGCTGGCCATGACCGTGGCGCCGCCCGCGAGGGCCAGCGAGCACTCGCCCTGCCGCAGCGCCTGGGCGGCCCAGTGCAGCGCCACCAGGGACGACGAGCAGGCGGTGTCCACGGTCACCGCGGGTCCCTCGAAGCCGAAGGTG
This sequence comes from Streptomyces sp. NPDC059455, assembly GCF_042750115.1. Lineage (NCBI taxonomy): Bacteria > Bacillati > Actinomycetota > Actinomycetes > Kitasatosporales > Streptomycetaceae > Streptomyces > Streptomyces sp. NPDC059455. The sequence goes on along the minus strand of NZ_JBHYVB010000027.1, from coordinate 74,811 downwards.
TAGGAGATGCGCCCCGAGGCGACGCTTCCCGCGTTGCCCGTCATGAGGTAGCCCTCGGTGGCCTCGCCGGCCTGCTGCACCGCATCGGTGTAGTCGTGGTAGGTCAGCCCGCAGAACACACCGGTCTGGCTGCCGCGCACCGACGCCGGGTCGATACCGGCCCGCTCCAGCGCCTCCCACGACGTCTCCAGCAGCAACCGCTGCTGCGGATCCATCGCCAACGCCTCACGCGGCGAAATCCCGAAGAACTCCGGATCGAAATCACCCGCGTCGTACAGGAAACCACCCTCACGCGCATACGCCGTGCCCCGGTGATCGGGATCCGGGTGATACAGACCTTCCAGGTCCCAGCCACGATCGTCGGGCAGCCCCGAGATCGCGTCTCCGCCGCTGATGAGCAGTTGCCACAGCTCTTCGGGCGTACGGACGCCGCCCGGGAAGCGGCAGCCCATTCCGACGATGGCGATCGGCTCGTCGTCGGTCCTGGCCTTGCGCACCGACGACGTGGCCTCGGGCCGGTCGAGGGCCGGGGATTCGTCCGCGACCTGTATGGAGCCCATCACCTCGCTGAGGATGTGGCGGGCGACCGCGGTCGGTGTCGGATAGTCGAAGACCAGCGTGGCCGGAAGCCGAAGACCGGTGGCGGCGTTGAGGCTGTTGCGCAGTTCGACCGCGGTGAGCGAGTCGAAGCCGATGTCGCTGAACGCACGGTCGGGAGCGATGGCGTCCGACTCCGTATGGCCGAGCACGGCTCCCGCGTGATCGGTCACCAGCTCCAGCAGGATGTCCTCCCGCTCGGACCGGGGCATACTCGTGAGACGGCGTACCAGGACAGTGGCGCCGCCCTGGTCGTCGGCGGCGGCGTCGATCACCCGCCGGGCCGGGGCGCCGATGAGGTGGCGCAGCAGAGCGGGGGTGGTTCCGGGCCGGGCGTGTGCGCGGAGCACCGCGACGTCCATGCGCGTCGGCACCAGCAGGGCGTCATCGGTCGTGTGTGCCGCGTCGAGGAGCGCGAGTCCCTCGTCGGCGGTCAGGGGGGTCATCCCGAACCGGGCCATCCGGGCCATGTCGACCTCGCCCAAGTGGCCGGTCATATCGCTGCGTTCGGCCCAGAAGCCCCAGGCCAACGACACCCCGGCGAGCCCGCGCGCCCGGCGGCGCGCCGCCAGCGCATCCAGGAACATATTCGCCGCCGCGTAGTTCCCCTGCCCCGCCGCGCCGAATGTCGCAGCGGCCGACGAGAACATCACAAACGCCGACAGATCCAGATCCCGCGTCAACTCATCCAGATACACCGCCGCATCGACCTTCGGCCGCAACACCGCATCCATACGTTCCGGCGTCAACGACTCCACCACACCGTCATCCAGCACACCGGCCGCATGCACCACACCACGCAACGGACGATCCGCCGGAATACGCGCCAGCACCCCCGCCAACCCCTCACGGTCGGCGACATCGCACGCCTCGAACACCACGCGTGCGCCGATGCCGGCGAGCTCGGCTTCCAGTTCCGCCGCACCCGCCGCGTCGCGGCCGCGACGCGACACCAGCACCACGCTGCGCACCCCGTGGCGGGCGACCACATGGCGCGCCACCAAACCGCCCAGCACACCACTGGCGCCCGTGATCAGCACCGAGCCATCGGGCTCCCACACCACGTCTCGTTGGGGTGCCACGGGTACCAGGGCCCGGGTCAGCCTGGGGGCGTACGCACCGCCCCCACGCACGGCGATCTGAGGCTCTCCGGTGGCCACCGCCGCGCCGATCGCCTCAGCGGCCCACTCCAGGCTCTCCAAATCCACCAGGACGAATCGGTCCGGATGCTCGGCCTGTGCCGAGCGCACCAGACCCCAGACCGCGGCAGCCGCCGCATCCGGCACATCCTCACCCGCCACGGCCGCCACCGCACCCCGCGTCACCACCACCAGTCGCGATTCGGCGCACCGCTCCTCGGCCAGCCACACCTGGAGCGCGTCCAGGACTCGATGTGTCGCCTGGCGGGTCGCGGACACCAGGTCGTCCTCCGCCGCGACGGAGTCGGTTGCCGAGTCGGTGAGGAACGGCAGGAGGACAAGTTCGGGCACGGCCCCGGCCGATGCGTCGGGCCGGAGCAGCGCGCCCATGTCGTCGTACTCGTCGATCCGGCCACCGCTCGTTTCGAGCGCGGTACGCAGTTCGGCGCCGTCAGGGCCGACGATCGGCCAGTGGGCGCGGTCCGGCTCAACACCGGCGGAGCCTGCCGGGACACTCATCCACTCCACCCGGAACAGCGACTCATGGGGCCTCCGGCCCCCGGTGAGCTGCTCCGATGTGAAGGTGCGGGTCGCCACCGCATCGACATCGGCCACCGCGTGGCCCGATTCGTCGGCCAGCAGGATCGCCACGCCGCCCGGCCGTTCCGTGGCGAGCCGTACGCGCAGGGTCGTCGCACCGGTGGCGTACAGGGACATTCCGGTCCACCGGTACGGGAGCCGGACGCGGCCGCCGTCGTCGGCCGTCAGATCGGTCACGGCGTGCAGGGCCGCGTCGAGCAGCACGGGATGCAGGCCGAAGCGACCGGCCTCGGAGCGCATGTCCTCCGCCAACGCCACCTCGGCGAAGATCTCCGCACCTCGACGCCACGCATGGCGCAGGGCGTGGAACGCCGGACCGTATTCGATACCGCTGAGCGCGGCCGCGCTCGGATACCGGTCGGCGAGGTCGATCGGCTGGGCGTCCGCCGGCGGCCACTGGCCGAGCCCTGTGTCCACCGGAACCGTGGGCCCCTCCGTGCTCAGCACACCGGTGGCATGGTGGGTCCACGGGAGGTCGGCGGGCCCGCCCTCGAAGCGCGAGTAGAGGTTCACGGTGCGTCGTCCGGAATCGTCCGGGCCGCCCACCGTCAGTTGCAGCTGGACGGCGCCGCTGTCGGGAAGGGCGAGGGGCGTTTCCTGCGTCAGCTCCGCCAAGTGGCCGCAGCCGACCGCGTCACCGGCGCGCAGCGCCAACTCGACCAGGGCGGACCCGGGGAGCAGCGCGGTGCCGTGAACAGTGTGGTCGGCCAGCCACGGGTGTGTACGGAGCGAGAGTCGACCGGTGAACAGCTGCCCGCCGAACTCGGGCAGCGCGACCGCCGCGCCGAGCAGGGGATGGTCGGCGGAGGTCAGTCCGGCCGAGGACACATCGCCCGCCACGGCCGAGGGCTCGACCCAGTAGCGCTGGTGCTGGAAGGCGTACGTCGGCAGATCGACCCGCCGCGCGCCCGTGCCCGCGAACATCCCCGCCCAGTCGACGGCCGCGCCGCCCACGTAGGCCTCGGCCAGGGAGGTGACGAATCGGTCGAGACCGCCTTCGTCACGGCGCAGGGACCCGACGGCGGTGACACGTGTCCCGTGGTCCTCGGCGGTCTGCTCCACGCCCATCATGAGCACCGGATGGGCGCTGGCCTCGATGAACGTATCGAAGCCAGCGGCCAGCAGGGCGCGTACGGTCTCGTCGAAGCGCACGGTCTGCCGCAGATTGCGGTACCAGTACGCGGCATCCAGGTCGACCGTATCGAGCACTCCGCCGGTCACCGTCGAATAGAACGGCACCGACGACGGTCGAGGGCTGATCCTCGCGAGCGCCCGCAGCAACTCGCCCTCGATTTCCTCCACATGAGCACAGTGCGAGGCGTAATCGACGGGGATACGACGCGCCCGGACCTCGTCCGCCTCACACGCCGCCAGCAACTCGTCCAGCGCGTCCGCGTCACCGGAGACCACGACCGCCGACGGGCCGTTCACCGCCGCCACCGACAGCCGCTCACCCCACCGGCCCAGCCGCTCCCGCACGGCCTCCACCGGCAACGACACCGACACCATGCCGCCACGCCCCGACAATGCCCGCAGCGCCTTGCTCCGCAACGCCACCACTCGCGCCGCGTCATCCAACGACAACGCACCCGCCACACACGCCGCCGCGATCTCACCCTGCGAATGACCGATGACCGCCGCGGGCTCCACCCCATACGAACGCCACAACTCAGCCAACGACACCATCACCGCGAACAGAGCGGGCTGCACCACATCCACCCGCTCCAACGCCTCCGCAGCACCCTCACCACCCCGCAACACATCCCCAAGCGACCAGTCCACGAACGGCGCCAACGCCACCGCACACTCCCCGATCCGCTCCGCGAACACCGGCGAGGACTCCAACAACCCCGCCGCCATCCCCACCCACTGAGACCCCTGACCAGGGAAGACCAACACCGCGCGGCCATCAGCACCGGCCACGCCCCGGATCAGCCCCGAGGCCTCCCGGCCCTCCGCGAGTGCCGCCACACCATCGGCCAGACCGTCCCGGTCCCCGGCCAGCACCACCGCACGGTGCTCGAACGCCGAGCGCGTGGTCGCCAACGACAGGCCGATGTCATCGGCCGAGAGCTCCGCCCGCTCGCGCACATGCGCCATCAGCCGGTCCGCCTGTGTCCGCAGCGCGGCCTCGGACTTGCCCGAGACCGGCCAGGGAGTGACGGGCAGCCGCCCCAGGCCGCCATCGGGCTCGTCCACGGCGGGCCGCTCGGCCACCGGCCGCGGCGAAGGCGCCTGCTCGAGGATGATGTGCGCGTTGGTGCCGCTGACGCCGAAGGAGGACACTCCCGCCCGCCGCGGCCGGCCGGTCTCGGGCCACGGCGTGGCATCGGTCAGCAGCTGGACGGTGCCGGGCGACCAGTCCACGTACGGGGAGGGCTCGTCCACGTTGGGCATCCCGGGCAGCAGACCGTGCCGCATGGCCAGCACCATCTTGATCAGGCCGGCCACACCGGCGGCCGCCTGCGTATGCCCGATGTTGGACTTGATCGAGCCGAGCCACAGGGGCTGTTCGTCGGTGTGCTCCCGGCCGTACGTGGCCAGCAGCGCCTGCGCCTCGATCGGATCGCCCAGCGTCGTACCCGTACCGTGCGCCTCCACGACGTCGACCTGCCCGGCCGGGAGCCCGGCGTTGGCCAGCGCCTGGCGGATCACTCGCTGCTGGGACGGTCCGTTGGGCGCGGTGAGGCCGTTGCTGGCACCGTCCTGGTTGACGGCGGAGCCACGTACCACCGCAAGGATCTGATGGCCGTTGCGGCGCGCGTCCGACAGCCGCTCCAGCAGCAGCATGCCCACGCCCTCGCCCCAGGCCGTCCCGTCGGCGGACGCCGCGAACGGCTTGCACCGGCCGTCCGGCGCCAGGCCCCGCTGGCGGCTGAACTCCACGAAGCCACGCGGTGACACCATCACCGAGACGCCACCGGCGAGCGCGAGGGAGCACTCGCCCTGTCGCAGCGCCTGTGCCGCCAGGTGCAGCGCCACCAGGGACGACGAACAGGCGGTGTCCACGGTCACCGCAGGTCCCTCGAAGCCGAAGGTGTACGAGATACGGCCGGACACGACGCTGGCCGCGTTGCCGGTGGCCACATAGCCTTCGGTGGTCTCCGGAGCCCGGTCGACCAGGGACACGTACTCCTGCCCATTGGTGCCCATGAACACCCCGGTACGGCTGCCGCGCACCGCTTCCGGGTCGATTCCGGCCCGTTCCCACAACTCCCACGACGTTTCCAGCAGCAGCCGCTGCTGGGGGTCCATCGCCAGCGCCTCACGTGGCGAGATACCGAAGAAGGACGCGTCGAAGCCGCTCACCTCGGAGAGGAACGCACCCTCGCGTACGTAGCTCTTTCCGAGCGCGTCCGGATCCGTGTCGTACAGCCCCTCGAGGTCCCAGCCACGGTCCGTGGGGAACGCCGAGACGGCGTCCTCTCCGGCGGCCAGCAGCCGCCACAGGTCGTCGGCGGAGCGTACGTCGCCGGGGAAGCGGCAGCTCATCGAGACGATCGCGATCGGCTCATCCGCCGCGGCGGACGCGGTCGTGGCCACGTCCGCGGTCGCGCCGTCCGTCTGATCGTGGCTGCCGAGCAGTTCGGTGAGCAGATATCCGGCCAGCGCGGTCGGTGTGGGGTAATCGAAGACCAGGGTGGCCGGGAGCTGAACGCCCGTGGCCTCACTGAGCTGGTTGCGCAGGCCCACCGCGGTCAGGGAGTCGAACCCGATCTCCATGAAGGCGCGGCCGGGGCCGATGGCGTCCACACCGCTGTGACCGAGCACGGCGGCCACATGGGCACGCACGAGCTCCAGCAGGGTGCGCTGCCGTTCGGCCTCGGACAGGGTCTCCAGACGGCGGACGAGTGCCGAGGACTCCTCGGTGTGCGCGGGGTCGGTGTCGCCGGGCCGGGCGGTCGCGGTCAGCTTCCGGGCTTCCGGGACTCCGCTGAGCAGCCGGGACAGCCGCCGAGCCTCGAAGGTGTCGGCGAAACGCTCCCAGTCGGCGTCGACAACGGCGAGAGCGGCGTCCGGGTGGGTGACGGCGCGCTTCAGCGCCGCCAGGGCCAGCCGCGGATCCATCGCGGTCATGCCATTACGCCGGATGGTGCGGCTGACCTCGGCGCTGCTGACGGCCATGCCGTTGTCGGCCCACGGGCCCCAGGCCACCGAGGTGGCCGCGAGCCCCGCACCGCGCCGCCACTCCGCCAACGCGTCCAAAGTCGCGTTCGCCGCCGCGTAGTTCGCCTGCCCAGCCGCACCCACCGTCCCCGAGAACGAGGAGAACAGCACAAACGCCGAAAGCTCCAGCTCGCGTGTCAGCTCGTGCAGATGCCACGCCGCCTCGGACTTCGCCCGCAACACACCCTCGAACCGCTCCACCGACAGCCCGTCCAGCACACCGTCATCCAGCACACCCGCCGCATGCACCACAGCCGTCAGCGGGAACTCCTCCGGCACCCGGGCCAACACCCCGGCCAGCGCCTCGCGATCGCCCACATCACACGCCGCAACCGTCACCCGAGTACCGATCTCCCTGAGCTCGGCACACAACTCATCCACGCCCTCAGCCCCAGGACCACGACGCGACACCAACAGCAGATGCTCCGCACCCGAACGCGCCAGCCACCGCGCCACATGAGCACCCAACGCACCCGTACCACCGGTCACCAACACCGTCCCCGACGGCACCCAACCCTCCACACCATGCCCGCCGGCCGACGCCCGGACGATACGGCGCGCGAACACCCCCGAGCCGCGCACGGCGACCTCGCTCTCGCCCGTTCGGCCGCTCACCACGTCCACCAGGCGATCCGCCGCCCGCGCATCCCACACCTCGGGAAGATCCAGCAGACCGCCCCACCGCTCCGGCACCTCCAGACCGGCGACGCGGCCCAGGCCCCACACCGCGGCCTGCTCCACCGCGCGCACGCCCTCGGAACCAGCGACCGCGACCGCGCCGCGCGTCGCACACCACACCGGAGCGGCCAGGCCCACATCGCCCACAGCCTGCACCAGTGACAGCGTCAATGCCACGCCCAGGGGCACCGACCGATGCTGGCCGTGGCGGCCTTCGGCCAGCGCCAGCAGGGACAACACGCCTGCGGCATCGGCCGCTTCGGGCGTGCTCAAAGCCTCGCGGAGTCGCGCCGCCACCGCCTCACGGTCGGCGTCCTCGGGCTCCAGCTCGACCACCACCGGCTGTGCACCCCGCCCGGCGAGGGCGTCCGCACACGCCGACACCCACGGGTCGGTGGCCATCCCCGCGGGGACCGCCACCAGCCAAGGACCCGTCACCGTGCCCGCCCCGTCGGACATCGGCGACCACGACACGCGGTAACGCCACCCGTCCACCGTGGCGCGCTCACGTCCACGGCGACGCCACGACGACAGCACCGGCAACACCGCCGCCAGCGATTCACCGGCGCCGTTCTCGTCCGCGACCGCCAGCGTGTCGGTGAGCGCCGACAGATCCTCGCGCTCCACCGCGTCCCAGAAGTCGGCGTCCACCGCGTCCGTGGAGCCCGTCACAGCCGTGGTGACGGACGATTCCAGCCAGAAGTGCTCTCGCTGGAAGGGGTACGTGGGCAGCTCGACGGGCCGGGGGTGCGTCGGTGCGAGCAGGGCGGCCCAGTCCACGGCACGACCTCGCACATGGATCTGGGCCAGCCCCTCCATGACGGAGGCGGTCTCTTCCCAACCGCTGCGGAGAACAGGGGCGAAGACGGCGTCCGGCGCGCACTCCTGCCCCATCCCGGAGAGGACTCCATCGGGGCCCAACTCCAGGTAGGTGACCACACCCTGCCCGGCCAGGCACTCGACCCCGTCCGCGAACCGCACGGTCTCGCGGACGTGGCGCACCCAGTACTCGGCCGAGCACAGCGCCTCGGCATCCGCCACCAGACCCGTCACGTTCGACACGACGGGGATACGCGGAGGCGCGTACGACAGCCCCTCGGCCACCTGCCGGAACTCCGCCAGCATCGGCTCCATCAACGGCGAGTGGAACGCATGCGAGACACGCAGCCGCTTGGTCTTGACGCCCTCGGCCTCCAGTAGCCCGGCAATCTCCACCACGGCTTCTTCCGCGCCGGAGATCACGGTCGAACGCGGACCGTTGACCGCCGCCACACTCACCTCAGCCTCACGACCGGCCAGGAGCGGCAGTACGTCGGCCTCAGCCGCCCGCACCGACACCATCACCCCACCCGAGGGCAACCCCTGCATCAACCGCCCACGAGCCGCCACCAACACACACGCGTCCGCAAGCGACAACACCCCCGCCACATGCGCCGCCACCAGCTCACCAATCGAATGCCCGGCCACAAAATCCGGCCGCACACCCCACGACTCCACCAACCGGAACAGCCCCACCTCCACCGCAAACAACCCACACTGCGCAAACCCGGTCTCATCCAGCCCCGGCACATCCCCGAACACCACATCCCGCAGCGAACGCTCCAACACCACGTCAAACAGGGCACACACCTGGTCAAACACGTCCGCGAAGACCGGGAACGCCTCATACAACTCCCGACCCATCCCGACCCGCTGACTCCCCTGCCCCGAGAACAGCACCGCCAGCTTCCCCGGCACCACCGAACCCCGCACCACACCAGCCGCCGGTACGCCATCCACCAGCGCCCGCAGCCCGGCCGCAAATCCCTCACTGTCGCCCGCCAGCACCACCGCCCGCTCATCGAGGACCGACCGCGTCGTAATCAGCGACAACGCCACATCGGCCAGCGACGCCTCCGCCCCGGCCTCACCCCGGGCGTAAGGCAGCAAAAGCTCCGCCTGCGCCCGCAGCGCACCCTCGGACTTCGCCGACACCACCCACGGCACCAGCGCCGACTCCTCAGGCGCGTCGGTCACCGGCACGGCGACGGGCCGCTCCTCGGCGGGGTGTTCCAGGATGACGTGCGCATTGGTGCCACTGATACCGAACGACGACACACCGGCACGCCGCGGACGATCCGTCTCCGGCCACTCCACCGCATCCGTCAGCAGCTGCACCGCACCCGCCGACCAATCCACATGCGGCGACGGCTCATCCACATGCAGCGTCCTCGGCAGTACACCGTGCCGCATGGCCAGCACCATCTTCATCACACCCGCCACACCCGCGGCGGCCTGCGTATGACCGATGTTCGACTTCACCGACCCCAGCCACAGCGGCCGGTCCTCGGCGCCGCGCTCCCGCCCGTAGGTCGCGAGCAGCGCCTGCGCCTCAATCGGATCGCCCAGCTTCGTGCCCGTACCGTGTGCCTCGACCGCGTCCACCTCAGCGGCCGACAGCCGGGCACTCTCCAACGCCGCCCGGATCACCCGCTGCTGCGACGGACCATTCGGCGCCGTCAAACCGTTCGACGCACCGTCCTGGTTGACCGCGCTGCCCCGCACCACGGCCAGCACCCGGTGACCGTTCCGCCGTGCGTCGGACAGCCGCTCCAGCAGCAGCACACCCACGCCCTCGGCGAGCCCCATGCCGTCCGCGGCTCCCGCGAACGCCTTGCAGCGGCCGTCGAGCGCGAGGCCGCGCTGGCGGCTGAAGCCGATGAGGGCACCGGGGTTCGGCATGACGGCGACGCCACCGGCGAGCGCCAGCGAGCACTCCCCGTTCCGCAGCGCCTGCGCCGCCAGGTGCAATGCCACCAGGGACGAGGAGCACGCGGTGTCCACGGTCACCGCGGGGCCCTCGAAGCCGAAGGCGTACGCGACGCGTCCGGACACGACGCTGGCCGCGCTCCCCGTCATCAGGTGGCCTTCGGAGCCCTCGGGCGCCTCATGCACCCGCGGCCCGTACTCCTGGTAGTTGGATCCGATGAAGACGCCGGTGCGGCTGCCGCGCAGTGCGAGCGCGGGCACACCGGCACGCTCGAAGGCTTCCCATGAGGTTTCCAGCAGCAGCCGCTGCTGGGGGTCCATCGCCAGCGCCTCACGCGGCGAGATACCGAAGAAGGACGCGTCGAAGTGACCCGCGCCGTAGAGGAAGCCGCCCTCACGCACATACGTCTTGCCCGGCGCGTCCGGGTCCGGGTCGTAGATGCCCTCGATGTCCCAGCCACGGTCGGTGGGCAACCCGCCGATCGCGTCACCGCCGGACATGATGAGCTGCCACAGCCCCTCAGGGGAGGACACCCCGCCCGGATAACGGCAGCTCATCGCCACGATGGCGATGGGGTCGTCGTCGGAGTCCACGGGCGCGGCCCCGGCCATCTCCGCCCGTAGCGCCGTCTGCGGGAGGGCGGGGGTGTCCGCCTCGTCGGCCGTCGTCCCCGTCAGCTCGGTGAGGATGTGCTCGCTCAGGACGGCGGTGCTGGGGTAGTCGAAGGCCAGCGTGGCGGGCAGGCGCAGCCCGGTGGCCGCGTTCAGCCGGTTGCGCAGTTCGACGGCCGTCAGCGAGTCGAAGCCGAGGTCCTTGAACGCGCGCTCGGAGTCCACCGCGTCCGAGGTGGCGTGTCCGAGGACGGCCACCACCTTCGCGCGCACCAGCTCCAGGACGGTGTGCTCACGCTCGGTGGGGGTCAGTCCGGCCAGCCGCTGCCGCAGGCCCGAGGGGGCGTCGGCCGACGCGTTCGCGACCGCTCCGGCGGTGTCGGTCCCCTCCTGGATGCGTCGCATCGCGGGCAGTTCGTCCAGCAGTGGGCTGGGGCGGGCGGAGGTGAAGACCGGGATGAAGCTCTCCCAGTCGATATCGGCGATGGCCAGATGGGTCTGGTCGTGGTCGAGTGTCTGCCGCAGCGCGGCGATGCCGAGCGCCGGGTCCATGAACCGCAGTCCACGCCGCCGCAACTGGTCCAGGTCGAGGGCCTCGGGCATGTTGTCGCCGGTGGCGTCCCACACTCCCCAGGCCACCGAGGTGGCCGTCCGGCCGTTCGCCCGCCGCCGCTCGGCGAGCGCGTCCAGATAGGCGTTGGCGGCGGCGTACGCGCCGTGGTCGCCCACACCCCACACCCCGGACACCGAGGAGAACAGCACGAACGCGTCCAGCGGGGTGTCGCCCAACAGCTCGTCCAGATGGGCCGCGCCCGCCACTTTCGCGTCCATGACCTCGGCGAACTCCGCCGAAGTCGTCACGCCCAGCCCGGCCAGGTCGATATATGCCGCGGCGTGGATGACGGCGGTGAGCGGCCGGTCGTCGGGTACGGAGTCGAGAACGCGCTGGAGCGCGGCGCGGTCCGCCACATCGCATGCGGCGACGGTGACCCGGGTGCCCTGTTCGGCCAGTTCCGCGACCAGGTCTTCGGCGCCGGGGGCGGCGAGCCCGCGGCGGCTGGTCAGCACCAGGTGTTCGGCGCCGTTGTCCGCCAGCCACCAGGCCAGACGGGTGCCGAGGGCGCCGGTGCCACCGGTGATGAGGACCGTGCCACGGGGCTTCCAGGCGCGCCGCGCAGGGGTGGTCCCGAGGGGTGCGGGCTCGAGCCGCCGCAGCATCACGCCCGAGGCGCGGATCGCGACCTGGTCCTCGGGGCCGCCGTCCGCGAGCACTCCGGCGAGCCGGGCCCCGGCCCGGGCATCCATGGTGCGCGGCAGGTCGATCAGCCCGCCCCAGCTGTCCGGGTACTCCACTCCGGCCACCCGGCCCAGGCCCCACACCGCCGCCTGGGCGGGGCTGGTGAGCGGATCGGAGCTGCCGATGGACACCGCGCCCTGGGTGGCGCACCACAGCGGCGCGCGGACGCCGAGGTCGTCGAGGGCCTGGATCAGGGCGAGGGTCAGGGTCAGGCCGGTGGCCACGGGATGGTCGGGGTACGGGTGTTCGTCCAGCGGCAGCAGTGACAGCACGCCGGACAGCGTGTCCAGCGGGTGGTCGGCGGTGGCGGCGCGCAACCGCTCGGCGACCGTGGCACGGTGTGCGTCGTCCGCGCCCAGCTCGACGAGAACGACATCGGCGCCGTGTGCCGCGAGCGCCTCGCGGGAGGCCGCGACCAGCGGGTCGTCGGGTCGGGAGCTGGGAGCCAGCAGCAGCCACGGCCCCGGAAGCGAGGCGGCCGGGGTGCCGCTCTTGGGGCGCCAGATCACGCGGTAGCGCCACTCGTCCACGGTCGATTCGGAGCGCCGCTGCCGACGCCACTGCGCGAGAGCGGGCAGGACGGTGCCCAACGAGGCGTGCTGCTCGGTGGATCCGACCTGGAGCGTGGCGGCCACTGCCTCGGCGTCCTCGCGCTCCACGGCCTGCCAGAAGTGCGTGTCCGCGCTGTCTTCGGCCGACGTTCCCTCGGTGGACCGCGCGGTGGTGGCCGAGGTGAGCCAGTAGCGCTGGTGCTGAAAGGCGTAGGTCGGCAGGTCGACGGGGTACGCACCGGTTCCGGCGAACACCGTCCGCCAGTCGACGGCCATACCGCCGACATGGGCCTCGGCCAGGGAGGTCAGGAACCGGTCCAGACCGCCCTCGTCGCGGCGCAGCGAGCCGATGGCCGCCACGGGGGTGCCGTGGTCCTCGGCCGTCTGCTCGATGCCCATGGTGAGCACCGGATGCGCGCTGGCCTCCACGAACGTCTGGAATCCCTCACCGAGGAGCACCCGTACGGTCTCGTCGAAACGCACCGTCGCACGCAGATTGCGGTACCAGTAGCCGGCGTTCAGCTCGGTGGTGTCCAGCACACCGCCGGTCACCGTGGAGTAGAACGGCACCGAGGAGGAGCGCGGAGCGATCCCGGTGAGGGTGCGCCGGATCTCGTCCTCGATGCTCTCGACGTGGGCGGAGTGCGAGGCGTAGTCCACGGGGACGCGGCGCGCCCGGATCTCCTCCTCCTCGCACGCCGCCAGCAGCTCCTCCAGCGCGTCCGCGTCACCGGAGACCACGACCGCCGAAGGGCCATTCACCGCCGCCACCGACAACCGCTCACCCCACGCCGCGAGCCGCTCCCGTACACGGTCCACGGGCAGCGAGACCGACGCCATGCCACCGCGCCCGGACAGCGCCCGCAGTGCTTGGCTGCGCAGGGCTACGACGCGCGCGGCGTCCTCCAGCGACAACGCACCCGCCACACACGCCGCCGCGATCTCACCCTGGGAGTGGCCGATGACCGCCGCCGGCTCCACACCGTAGGAGCGCCACAGCTCCGCCAGCGACACCATCACCGCGAACAGGGCGGGCTGGACGACATCCACCCGCTCCAGCGCCGCGGGGTCGCTGAGCACATCCACCAGCGACCAGTCCACATGCGGCGCCAGAGCCGCCGCGCACTCCTCGATCCGCCGGGCGAACACCGGCGAGGAATCCAGCAGCCCGGCCGCCATCCCCACCCACTGCGACCCCTGACCGGGAAAGACGAAGGCGACCCCGGCGCTGCGCTTGGCCACACCTTCGGCCAGCCCGGAGGTGCCTCGGCCCGCGAGGTGATCGGTCAGGATCCGTACGGCCTCCGCGCGGTCGGGGGCCAGTACGACCGCGCGGTGTTCGAAGGCGGTCCGCGTGGTCGCGAGGGACAGTCCGATGTCCTCAGCCGCGATCTCGGGGTACCGCTCAACGTGGTCCAGCAGCCGCCTGGCCTGGGCGCGCAGCGCGGCCTCGGACTTGCTGGACAGCGGCCAGGGGATGAGCGGGAGCGCAGTCCGAGGCACCGCCGCTTCCTCCGCCACGTCCGCACCGGAAGCGGCGTCGGTAGCGGCCGGTGACGGCGCCTGCTCGATGATGGCGTGGGCGTTGGTGCCACTGATGCCGAACGAGGACACACCGGCCCGGCGCGGCTCCTCACCCTCGGGCCACGCGGTGGCCTCGGCGAGGAGTTCGACAGTGCCCGTCGACCAGTCCACGTGTGCGGACGGCTCGTCGATGTGCAGGGTGCGGGGCAGCACGCCGTGCCGCATCGCCAGCACCATCTTGATCACACCGGCCACACCGGCGGCCGCCTGCGTATGACCGATGTTCGACTTGACCGACCCCAGCAGCAGCGGCTGATCCGTGGCCCGCTCACGGCCGTAGGTGGCCAGCAGTGCCTGTGCCTCGATCGGGTCGCCCAGCTTCGTCCCCGTCCCGTGTGCCTCGACGGCGTCGACCTGCCCGGCCGTGAGCCCGGCGTTGGCCAGCGCCTGGCGGATCACGCGTTGCTGGGACGGGCCGTTGGGGGCGGAGAGCGCGCTGCTCGCGCCGTCCTGGTTGGTCGCCGTGCCCCGGACAACCGCCAGCACGGGGTGCCCGTTGCGCTGTGCGTCGGAGAGCCGCTCCAGGAACAGCATCCCCACGCCCTCGGCGGCCCCGAAACCGTCGGCCGCCGCCGAGAAGGGCTTGCACCGGCCGTCGGACGCGAGCCCGCGCTGACGGCTGAAACCGATGAAGGTGCCGGGCGTGGCCATGACGGTGACGCCACCGGCCAGGGCGAGGGAGCACTCCCCCTGGCGCAGCGCCTGTACGGCCAGGTGCAGGGCGACCAGCGACGAGGAACACGCGGTGTCCACCGTGACCGCCGGACCCTCCAGGCCCAGCGTGTAGGCCACCCGCCCGGACACGACGCTGATGGCGCTGCCGGTCACGAGGTGGCCCTCGACACCGTCGATGGCCTCGTGCACCCGCGGCCCGTAGTCGGGGGCCACGGCCCCGACGAAGACCCCGGACCGGCTGCCCTTGAGCGAGGCCGGGTCGAGGCCCGCCCGCTCGATGGCCTCCCACGAGGTCTCCAGCAGCAGCCGCTGCTGGGGGTCCATCGCCAGCGCCTCACGCGGCGAGATCCCGAAGAAATCGGCGTCGAAGTCGCCGACGTCGGGCAGGAACCCACCCTCACGCGCGTAGGAGGTGCCCGGCTGGTCGGGGTCCGCGTCGTAAAGCGAGTCGAGGTTCCAGCCGCGGTCGTCGGGGAACGGTGTGATGGCGTCCTCGGCGCCGCTCAGCAGCCGCCAGAACTCCTCGGGCGAGCGCACCCCACCGGGAAAGCGGCAGCTCATCCCGACGATCGCGATCGGCTCGCGAGCCGCCGACTCCACATCCTGCAGACGCTGCCGCGTCTGATGCAGATCAGCCGTCACCCGCCGGAGGTAACCGCGGGACAGCTCAGGCTTCAGCTGGTCGGCCACCATCGCGCGAGTGGCGTCGTCGGCTGAGGTGTCCGTGCCGAGCAACGCGGCTTCCAGCCGGTCCAGTTCGGCGGCCACGTCCGACGGGTCGTCCGCGGCTACGGGGGCGATCTCCGCACCCAAGTGTGCGGCCAGCGCGGCGGGCGTCGGATAGTCGAAGATGAGGGTGGCGGGCAGCCGCAGCCCGGTGGCCGCGTTCAGCCTGTTGCGCAACTCGACCGCGGTGAGCGAGTCGAAGCCCAGCTCCAGGAAGCCGCGATCGGTGACCACCGCGGAAGCCGTCCCATGGCCGAGGACCGTGGCGGCGTGTTCCTGGACCAGACGCAGCAGCGTCCGCTGCCGCTCCCCCTGACCGAGCCCGGCCAGCCGCCGCGCCAGCGACGCCTCCTGCGCACCAGGCTCTTCCTGGGCCGAGGCGCGCCGGGACGGGGCGGGCCGTCGTACGAGCCCGTTCAGCAACGGGGGCACGGGCGTGGTGTCGGCGATGGCCGCCAGCTGGCCGAGGTCGAGCCGTGCGGGCATCACCACACCCTCGGCCAGCCGACCCGCCGTGTCGAACAGCCGCAGTCCCTCCTCGGAAGAGAACGGCACCAGTCCGCCCCGCGTCATACGGGAGAGGTCGGCCTGGTCGAGGTGTCCGGTCATCCCGCTGCGCTCGGCCCATAGACCCCAGGCGAGCGACACTCCCGGCAGACCCATCGCCCGGCGCCGCTGAGCCAGCCCGTCCAGGAACGTGTTGGCGGCGGCGTAGTTGGCCTGGCCCGCGGCCCCCAGGACACCGGCGGCCGAGGAGAACAGGGCGAACATGGCCACATCGAAACGGCGTGTCAGCTCGTGCAGATGCCACGCCCCGTCGACCTTGGCGCGCAACACCGCGTCCAGCCGCTCCGGGGTCAGCGAGGTCACCGTGCCGTCGTCCAGGAGACCCGCGGCATGCACCACACCGGTCAGACCATGCCCATCGGGCAGGTCGGCCAGCAGATCCGCCAGCGCGTCGCGGTCGGCGACATCGCAGGCGGCGACCGTGACCGAGACCCCCTGGGCCGTCAGCTCCGCCTCGAGCCCCGTCAGGCTCTCGGCGGCGCGGCCACGGCGGCTGACCAGCAGCAACCGGCGTATACCGTGCTCGGCCACCAGATGCCGGGCCACCAGTCCGCCCAACACGCCACCGGCGCCGGTGATCAGTACGGTTCCCTCCGGGTCCAGCGCGGCCGGAACGCTCAGCACCAGCTTGCCCACATGGCGCGCCTGGCTCATGAACCGGAACGCCTCGGGAGCCCTGCGCACATCCCACACCCGTGCGGGCAGCGGCTCCAGCCCACCGCGTTCGAAGAGCGCCACGATCTCCGCGAGCATCTCCCCGATGCGCTCGTGGCCCGCCTCGGCCAGGTCGAACGCCCGGTACATCACACCCGGATGCGCGGCGGCCACCTCCTCGGCGGACCGCACATCCGTCTTGCCCATCTCGATGAACCGCCCGCCCTCACCCAGCAGCCGCAGCGACGCGTCCACGAACTCACCCGCCAGGGAGTCCAGGACCACATCCACCCCACGACCGCCCGAGGCGGCCCTGAACCGCTCCTCGAACTCCAGCGTCCGCGACGACGCGATATGCGCATCATCCAGCCCGAGACCACGCAGGACGTCCCACTTGGACTCGCTCGCGGTCGCGAACACCTCCACACCCCAGGCCCGCGCCAACTGCACCGCGGCCATCCCCACACCACCGGCAGCCGAATGCACCAACAGCGACTCACCACGCCGCAGGCCCCCCAGCTCCCGCAGCGCGTACAAGGCCGTCACGAACCCCACGGGGACGGAGGCGGCCTCGGTGAAAGACCAGCCATCCGGCATCCGCACCAGGGTCCGGTGGTCCACCACGGCCAACGGTCCGAAGCCACCGGACCACAGCCCCATCACGCGGTCGCCGACGGCGAGGGAGGTCACACCGGGGCCGGTGGCCACGACCACACCGGCCCCCTCGCCGCCCATCATTGCCTCGTCCGGATACATGTCCAGGGAGATGAGGACATCGCGGAAGTTCATGCCCGTGGCACGCACGGCGACCCGGACCTCATGCTCGCCGAGTTCCCCGGTGGCGTCCGTGGCCGTGGCCAGCGTCAGCCCCTCCAGCGTGCCCGCTCCCGACGCCTCCAGCCGCCACGCCTCCGTACCATCCGGTGGCGTCAGCACGCCCCCCGCGGCGCCGGCGGCCAGACGTGGCACCAGCACCTCGGCACCGCGCACCGCGAGCTGCGGCTCCCCAGTCGCCACCGCCTGGTGCACCACGCCCAGCGATGCCTCGGCGCCGTCCACGTCCAGCAGAACGAAACGGTCCGGATGCTCGGCCTGCGCCGACCGCACCAACCCCCAGACCGGAGCCGCGGCCAGGTCGCGCGGATCCGCACCGTCCTCGGTGGCCAGCGCACCCCGGGTGACGAACACCAGCCGCGCCGAGGCGAACCCGTCCTCCGCCAGCCATGCCCGCGCCATGTCCAGGGTCCGGTGGGCCATGGCGTGTGTCGCCGGGACTGCGTCCTCGCCGGGGCCGGAGGACACGGTCACGAACACCAGATCCGGCATGGAAGCGCCGGATCGTACGTGTGCTGCCAGAGCGGCCAGGTCGGTATGTTCCTCCACCGGTCCATCGGCCGCCTCCAACACCCTGGCCAGGCCGAAGGGGTCCGGTCCGGCCACGGCGCATCGGTCGGTGGCGGGGGCCGAGGCGGCTGCGGGCCCTGCGATCCACTCCACCCGGTACAGCGACTCGTCGTCGCCCGCGGACGACGCGAGCTGCGCTTCCGAAACCGGCCGGGTGACCAGCGCATCCGCCGACGCCACCAGCCTTCCGGCGGCGTCGGCCACCAGCACCGACATCCCATCGGCACCCGCGCGGGCCAGCCTTACCCGCAGAGAGGTCGCGCCGGTGGCGTACAGCGACACACCGCTCCACACGAACGGCAGCCGGATCCCGGCCTTGCTCCCGTCCTTCTCCGGACGCGAGGCGGCGGACACCAGCCAGGCGTGCAGCGCCGCATCGAGCAGTGCGGGATGCAACGCGAACCGGACTGCGTCGGCGCGCGACTCCTCCGGCAGCGCCACCTCGGCGAAGACCTCGTCACCCTTGCGCCAGACGGCACGCAGCCCCTGGAACACCGGCCCGTACGCCAGTCCGGTGGCCGCCACATCCTCGTAGAAGCCCGCGGTGTCGACCGCTTCCGCGCCCGCCGGTGGCCATGCCTTCAGGTCCGCCGGGCTCGTCGTCTTGTCCATGGCGGTGGAGTTGAGGGCCAGCATGCCCTTCGCATGGCACGTCCACGACGCGTTCGGCGTGCCGTCGCGGCGGGAATACACGCTGAACTCGCGCTGCCCATCCTGCCCGGGCCCGCTCACCACCAGCTGCACCTGGACCGCCCCCGCCTCGGGCAGCACCAAAGGCGCTTCCAGCGTCAGCTCCTCCAACCGATCGCAACCCACCGCGTCACCGGCCCGCGACGCCAACTCGACAAACGCCGTACCGGGCAGGATGACCCGGCCCAGCACCGCATGGTCGGCAAGCCAGGGATGCGTACGGAGCGACAGCCGACCGGTCAGCAGGAAACCGTCCGAGTCGGGCAGCGGCACGGCGGCCCCCAACAACGGATGCCCGGCCGAGTCCAACCCCACCGACGCCACATCGCCAGTGGTCTCGATGGCATCGGACTCCAGCCAGAAGTGGGTGCGCTGGAAGGCATACGTCGGCAGATCGACGCGCTCCGCGCCCGTTCCCGCGAAGAGCCCTGCCCAGTTGACGGACGCGCCGCCCACGTAGGCCCCGGCCAGGGAGGTCAGGAAGCGCTCCAGGCCGCCTTCCTCACGGCGCAGCGAACCGACCGCGGTGACACGGGTCCCGTGGTCCTCGGCCGTCTGCTCCACACCCATCGTCAGGACGGGGTGGGCACTGGCCTCGATGAACACCTGGAAACCGTCGGCCAGCAGGACGCGTACGGTCTCGTCGAAACGCACCGTCTGACGCAGATTCCGGTACCAGTACCCGGCGTCCAGACCGGCCGTATCCAGCACCCCGCCGGTCACCGTCGAATAGAACGGCACCGACGAAGGCCGGGGGCTGATCCCCGCGAGGGCTCGCCGAAGTTCGTCCTCGATCGCCTCAACGTGAGCGCAGTGGGAGGCGTAATCCACCGGAACGCGCCGCGCCCGAATCCCCTCGCCCTCGCAAACGGCCAGCAGCTCATCCAACGCGTCGGCGTCACCGGAGACCACGACCGCCGAGGGCCCGTTCACCGCCGCCACCGACAACCGCTCACCCCACCGGCCCAGCCGCTCCCGTACGACCTCCACGGGCAGCGACACCGACACCATCCCGCCACGCCCCGACAACGCCCGCAGCGCCTTGCTCCGCAACGCCACCACCCGCGCCGCGTCATCCAACGACAACGCACCCGCCACACACGCCGCCGCGATCTCACCCTGCGAATGACCAACGACCGCCGCAGGCTCCACCCCATACGAACGCCACACCTCAGCCAACGACACCATCACCGCCCACAACACCGGCTGCACCACATCCACCCGCTCCAACGCCACCTCATCGCTGAGTACATCCACCAACGACCAGTCCACGAACGGCCCCAACGCCGCCGCACACTCACCCATCCGCTCCGCGAACACCGGCGAAGACTCCAGCAACCCCGCCGCCATCCCCACCCACTGAGACCCCTGACCAGGGAAGACAAGCACCGCATGGTCCCGGGCCGTCGCCACCCCCCGTACCACACCAGGCGACACATTCCCCTCGGCCAACGTGCCCAGGCCGTCGACGAGACCATCCCCGTCGCCCGCCAGCACCACCGCGCGGTGTTCGAACACACTGCGCGTGGTCGCCAACGACAGCCCGACATCGGCGGGCGAAACCTCTCCGTGCTCGCGCACATGCGCCAGCAGCCGCTCCGCCTGCGCCTCCACCGCGGTTTCCGACCGTCCGGAGATCACCCAGGGCGTGATCTCCGGCAGTTCCTCGGCCGGGGTGTCGTCATCGACACCATGGCCGGGGAGCTCGTCGAGCGGGGCCGCTTCCAGCACGGCGTGGGCGTTGGTTCCGCTCATCCCGAAGGAGGAGACCGCGGCGCGGCGTGGCCGTCCCGTCTCCGGCCAGGGCATCTCGTCCGTCAGCAGGCGCAACCCGCCCTCGGACCAGTCCACATGCGGCGATGTCTCATCCACGTGCAGGGTGCGCGGCAGCACGCCGTGCCGCATGCCGAGCACCATCTTGATCACACCGGCCACACCCGCCGTCGCCTGCGTATGCCCGATGTTCGACTTCACCGAGCCCAGCAGTAGCGGCCGTTCTTCGGGGCGGCCCCTGCCGTACGTGGCGAGCAGGGCCTGTGCCTCGATGGGGTCGCCCAGCGGGGTGCCGGTGCCATGTGCCTCGACCGCGTCCACCTCGGCCGCCGACAGCCCGGCGTTCTTCAACGCCGCGCGGATCACCCGCTGTTGCGAGGGGCCGTTGGGTGCGGTGAGGCCGTTGCTCGCACCGTCCTGGTTGATGGCGGTGCCCCGCACGAGGGCAAGCACACGGTGTCCGTTCCGGCGGGCGTCCGACAGGCGCTCCAGCAGCAGCACACCGACGCCCTCCGCCGGGCCGAAGCCATCGGCGGCGGCGGAGAAGGGCTTGCAGCGCCCGTCCGGGGCCAGCCCCCGCTGGCGGCTGAAGCCGACGAACGTCCAGGGGGTGGACATGATGGCGGTGCCACCGGCCAGGGCCAGGGAGCACTCGCCCTGCCGCAGCGACTGCGCGGCCAGGTGCAGCGCCACCAGCGACGACGAGCACGCCGTGTCGACAGCGACGGCCGGCCCTTCGAAGCCGAACGCATAGGCGAGCCGCCCGGAGGTGACGCTGAGGGCGTTGCCGGTGAGCAGATAGCCCTCGACACCGCTCGACGGCCGGATCGGACCCGCGCCGTATCCATGTGATCCGGCGCCCACGAACACACCGGTCTGGCTGCCGCGCAGGGAGGCCGGGTCGATGCCCGCGCGCTCGAAGGTCTCCCAAGATGTCTCCAGCAGCAGTCGGTGCTGCGGGTCCATCGCCACCGCCTCACGCGGCGAGATGCCGAAGAACGCCGCGTCGAATTCACCCGCGCCGTCGACGAAGCCACCGTGGCGCGTGTAGGTCTTCCCGGGGACGTCGGGGTCGGCGTCGTAGAGCCCGTCGAGCTCCCAGCCACGGTCTTCGGGGAAGCCGGATATCGCGTCACGGCCCTCGGCCAGCAGGTCCCACAGCTCCTCCGGGGACCGGACACCGCCGGGCAGACGGCACCCCATGGAGACGATGGCGATCGGATCGTCGTCCGGCTCGGCCCGGGTGGCGGGCGCGGGTGCCGAGAGAGCATCGCCCTCCCGGAGGCCGAGCAGTTCCGCGCGGAGGTATTCCGCGAGCGTGGCGGGGGTCGGGTAGTCGAAGACGACCGTGGCGGGCAGCCGCTCGCCGGTGGCCGCGTTCAGCCGGTTCCGCAGCTCCACCGCAGTGAGGGAGTCGAAACCGTGCTCCTTGAAGGAGATCTCCGGTTCGACCGCGTCCGGTGTGCTGTGGCCGAGGACGGTGGCGGCCTGGTCCTGGACCATGCGCAGCAGCATCCGCTCCCGCTCCGTGTCGCCCACCCGGCGCAGGCGCTGCCGTAGCGACGCCTCCTCCGCTGTGGGCACCGTCTGGGCCAGTGCGCGGCGGGCCATGGTGGCCCGTTCCGGTCGGCCGCCGCCGGGCTCCGCTGTCGCGGCCGCGAACTGCTCCTCCGTCACCGGCCGCGCCACCAGCGCGTCCACCGTGGCCACGGGTGTTCCGGCCGGGTCAGCGACCAGCGCGGACAGGGTGTCGGTGCCCTTGCGGGTCAGCCGTACGCGGAGCATCGACGCTCCGGTCGCGTGCAATGACACACCGCTCCAGAGGAACGGCAGGCGGATGCCGTCCACATTGCCCGAGAGGGGCGCCAGGCCCGTCTGCAAGGCGGTGTCCAGCAGGGCCGGGTGAATGCCGAACCGGGGCACCTCACCACGGGCTTCCTCCGGCAGCACCACTTCGGCGAAGAGCTCGTCACCGCGGCGCCATACCGCGCGAACGCCGCGGAAGACGGGACCGTACGCCACGCCCGCGTCGGCCAACCGCTCGTAGAAGCCGGTCATATCGACGGCCGACGCGCCGGTCGGCGGCCATATGCTGAGGTCAGCGACCGGATTCGGGTCGGTGGCGTGGCTGTGGGCTTCGCTGTGGACCTCACCGTGGGCCTCGCTGAGGACCAGCGTTCCCGAGGCATACCGGGTCCACGGCCGTTCCGCGGTGTCCTCCGGCCGTGCGTACACCCGTACGGGACGTCCGCCGTCCTCCTCGGGCCCGCCGACGGTCAACTGGATCTGCACGGCGCCCTGTTCGGGAAGCACCAGAGGCGCCTCCAGCGTCAGCTCCTCCACGCGATCGCATCCGGCCGCGTCACCAGCTCGCAGCGCCAACTCGACGAACGCGGACGCGGGCAACAGGGCCCGGCCGAGCACGGTGTGTTCGGCGAGCCAGGGATGCGTACGGAGCGAGAGGCGCCCCGTCAGCAACCACCCGTCCGAGTCGGGCAGCGTGGTCGCCGCGCCGAGGAGGGGGTGGTCGGCGGAGGTCAGTCCGGCAGAGGACACATCGCCCGCCACGGCCGAGGGCTCGACCCAGTAGCGCTGGTGCTGGAAGGCGTACGTCGGCAGATCGACCCGCCGCGCGCCCGTGCCCGCGAACATCCCCGCCCAGTCGACGGCCGCGCCGCCCACGTAGGCCTCGGCCAGGGAGGTGACGAATCGGTCGAGACCGCCTTCGTCACGGCGCAGGGATCCAACGGCGGTGATATGTGTGCCGTGGTCCTGGGCCGTCTGCTCCACGCCCATCGTCAGGACGGGGTGGGCGCTGGCCTCAATGAACGTATCGAAGCCGTCGGCGAGCAGGGCGCGGACGGTCTCGTCGAAGCGCACCGTCTGACGCAGATTGCGGTACCAGTACCCGGCGTCCAGTTCCTGGGTGTCCAGCACACCTGCCGTGACCGTGGAGTAGAACGGCACCGACGACGGGCGTGGAGCGATCCCCGCGAGGGCCTGACGAAGCTCGTCCTCGATGGCCTCGACATGAGCGCAGTGCGAGGCGTAGTCCACGGGAATGCGACGCGCCCGGATATCATCCGCCTCGCACGCCGCCAGCAGCTCGTCCAGCGCGTCCGCGTCCCCGGAGACCACGACCGCCGAGGGCCCGTTCACCGCCGCCACCGACAACCGCTCACCCCACCGGCCCAGCCGCTCCCGCACGGCCTCCACAGGCAGCGACACCGACACCATCCCACCGAGCCCCGACAACGCCCGCAGCGCCTTGCTCCGCAACGCCACCACCCGCGCCGCATCCTCCAACGACAACGCACCCGCCACACACGCCGCCGCGATCTCACCCTGCGAATGACCAACGACCGCCGCAGGCTCGACACCATACGAACGCCACAACTCAGCCAACGACACCATCACCGCCCACAACACCGGCTGCACCACATCAACCCGCCCCAACGCCACCTCATCACCCAGCACATCACCCAGCGACCACTCCACGAACGGCGCCAACGCCGCCGCACACTCACCCAACCGCTCCGCAAACACCGGAGACGACTCCAACAACCCCGCCGCCATCCCCACCCACTGCGACCCCTGACCAGGGAAGACAAGGGCGACGCGGTCCGAGGAGCCGGTAGCCGCCCCGCGCACCACACCCGTGGCCTCGCGCCCCTCGGCCAGCGCGGTCAAGCCGCTGACGAGCGCGGTACGGTCACCGCCCAGCACCACCGCCCGCCGCTCGAACACCGCACGTGTGGTGACCAGCGACAGCCCGATATCCACGGACGCCGGACCGGCCCCCTCACCCACCCTCGGCAGCAAGCGCGCGGCCTGATCCTGGAGTCCCGCCCCGGACCGCGCCGATACCACCCACGGCACCACACTGCTCGGTTCAGAGGTGGCGTCCGTGGCGGCGCCGGACTCCACCGGCCCCTGCTCCAGGATCACATGGGCGTTGGTGCCGCTCACGCCGAAGGAAGAGATGCCCGCCCGACGGGGCCGACCGGTCTCGGGCCATGCCATCGGGGCGGTCAGAAGCTCCACCGCGCCCGCGGACCAGTCCACGTGCGGTGATGGCTCATCGATGTGCAGGGTCTGCGGAAGCAGGCCGTGGCGCATGGCCAGCACCGACTTGATGACCCCGGCCACACCGGCCGCGGCCTGGGTGTGGCCGATGTTGGACTTGATCGAGCCGAGCCACAGCGGCCGCTCGTCGGGCCGCTCCTGTCCGTACGTGGCCAGCAGCGCCTGTGCCTCGATCGGGTCGCCCAGCGTCGTACCCGTGCCGTGCGCCTCGACGGTATCGACGTCGGCGGCCGACAGCCGGGCGTTCGCCAGGGCGGCGCGGATCACCCGCTGCTGCGACGGGCCGCTCGGCGCGGTGAGGCCGTTGCTCGCGCCGTCCTGGTTGACGGCGGAACCGCGTACCACCGCCAGCACCTGATGGCCGTTGCGCCGCGCGTCCGACAGCCGCTCCAACAGCAGCAAGCCCACACCCTCGCCCCAGCCCGTGCCGTCCGCGGCCGCCGCGAACGCCTTGCACCGACCGTCGGCCGCCAGACCGCGCTGTCGGCTGAACTCCACGAAGAGCTCGGGGGTGGACATGATGGTGACACCGCCGGCGAGGGCGAGCGAGCATTCGCCCTGGCGCAGGGACTGCGCCGCCAGATGCAGGGCGACCAGCGACGACGAACAGGCCGTGTCCACCGTGACCGCCGGGCCCTCGAAGCCGAAGGTGTAGGAGATACGGCCGGAGACGACGCTGGCGGCACTGCTGGTGACCAAGTGGCCCTCGACATGCTCCGCTGCCGCCTGGCGCAGGCTGGTTGCGTAGTCCTGGCCGTTGCTGCCCACGAAGACCCCGGTCTGGCTGCCCCGGAGCAGCGTGGGATCGATCCCCGCCCGCTCGAACGCCTCCCACGACGTCTCCAGCAGCAGCCGCTGCTGCGGGTCCATCGCCACCGCCTCACGCGGCGAGATGCCGAAGAACTTCGGGTCGAAGTCGCCTGCTCCCCTGAGGAATCCGCCCTCGTGGACATAGCTCTTGCCGTGCTCGTCCGGGTCCGGCCCGTAGAGCGTGTCCAGGTCCCATCCGCGGTCGGCGGGGAACTCGGTCAGCACCTCGCGCCCGGCGATCAGCAGCTGCCAGAGGTCTTCCGGTGTCCGCACCTCGCCGGGGAAGCGGCAGCTCATGGCCACAATGGCGATGGGCTCGTCGTCGGTGGCCACGGCGACGGGCAACGCGGCGTCCGCGCCGTTCCGCAGCCCCAGCACCTCGGTACGCACCAGTTTGACCAGCGCCGTCACGGTGGGGTGGTCGAAGAGCAGGGTGCTCGGCAGGCTGAGCCCGGTGGCCGTGTTCAGCCGGTTGCGCAGGGTCACCGCCGCGAGGGAGTCGAAACCCAGTTCCTTGAAGGCCCGGTCGGCGTCGATGGCCTCGGGGCGGCGGTGTCCCAGGACGGCTGCCACATGGGACCGCACGAACTCCAGGAGGACACGGTCTTGTTCCGCCGTCCCCAGCCCGGCGAGTCGGCGCCGAAGCGACTCATCAGTGGTCGTGGCCTCGTTGGCGGTGTCGGGTGAGCCGTGGGCCATGAGGTCGTGCAGAAGGCGGCGCGAACGGGTGTCCGCCATCGTCCCGGCCAGGGTGTCCCACTCAACGTCGGCGACGATCAGAGCCGCTGCCGCCGGATGGTTGACGCTCTGCTCCAGGGCGGCGACGGTCGACTCGGGGTCCATCGCGGGGAGGCCGTGGCGCCGCCACCGGTCGGCGACGGCCTCTGCCATGCCATGGGCGGCCCAGGGGCCCCAGGCCACCGAGGTGGCCGCGAGCCCCGCACCGCGCCGCCACTCCGCCAACGCGTCCAAAATCGCGTTCGCCGCCGCGTAGTTCGCCTGCCCAGCCGCACCCACCGTCCCCGAGAACGAGGAGAACAGCACAAACGCCGAAAGCTCCAGCTCGCGTGTCAGCTCGTGCAGATGCCACGCCGCCTCGGACTTCGCCCGCAACACACCCTCGAACCGCTCCACCGACAGCCCGTCCAGCACACCGTCATCCAGCACACCCGCCGCATGCACCACAGCCGTCAGCGGGAACTCCTCCGGCACCCGGGCCAACACCCCGGCCAGCGCACCCCGGTCACCCACATCACACGCCGCAACCGTCACCCGAGTACCGATCTCCCTGAGCTCGGCGCAGAGCTCATCCGCACCCTCAGCCCCAGGACCACGACGCGACACCAACAGCAGATGCTCCGCACCCGAACGCGCCAGCCACCGCGCCACATGAGCACCCAACGCACCCGTACCACCGGTCACCAGCACAGTGCCCGACGGCTCCCAGCCCTCCACACCATGTGCACCCTCGACCGCACGCGCCACACGGCGGCCGAACACACCCGAGGCCCGCACCGCCGCCTCGGTCTCGCCCGCGCGACCGCTCACCACGCCCACCAGCCGGTCCGCCACCCGCGCATCCCCTACCTCGGGCAGGTCGACCAGGCCGCCCCAGCGCTCCGGCGCCTCCAGCCCGGCGACCCGGCCCAGCCCCCACACCGCCGCCTGCTCCACACTCAACGGACTCTCCGAACCGCCCACCGCCACCGCACCCCGCGTCACACACCACACACGGCCACCCACACCCGCATCCCCGACCCCCTGGAGCAGGGACAACGTCAGCACCAGGCCCAACGGCACCGACCCGTACTCACCGTGCCGCCCCTCTGCCAGCGCCAGCAGCGACACCACGCCCGCGGCGTCAGAGACTTCGGCCTCCTCCAGGGCCCGGCGCAGCCGGTCCGCCATCACCGCGCGGTCGGCGTCGTCCTGCCCCAGTTCGACCACGACAGGCAGGGCACCACGCCCAGCCAACGCCGCCACACAGTCCGCGACCCACTCGTCCCCGGCCAGCCCCGCCGGGACCGCCACCAGCCACGTGCCCGTCAGCGCAGCGCCCACCACGTCCGAAACGGGCGACCACGACACCCGATAGCGCCGGCGATCGGCCACCTGCGTCAGCGCCGGGGCCGTGCCAGTACGGACCGGCTCCAGCCAGAAGCGCTCCCGCTGGAACGCATACGTCGGCAACTCGACGCGGCGGGGGCGGGCCGGTGCCAACAGGGCTGACCAGTCGACCTGCCGCCCCCGTACATAGATCTCGGCGAGCGCCTCCTGCAGCGAAGGGATCTCGGCCCGGCCATCGCGCAGCACCGACGCGAAGACCGCGTCGGAGACGCACTCCTGCCCCATCCCGGACAGCACCCCGTCCGGACCCAGCTCCAGGAAGGTGGTGACCCCCGCATCCGCCAGACTCCGCACCCCGTCCGCGAACCGCACGGCCTCACGGACGTGCCGCACCCAGTACTCGGTGGAGCACAGCGCCTCGGCATCCGCCACCAGACCCGTCACGTTCGACACGACGGGGATACGCGGAGGCGCGTACGACAGCCCCTCGGCCACCTGCCGGAACTCCGCCAGCATCGGCTCCATCAACGGCGAATGGAACGCATGCGAAACCCGCAGCCGCTTCGTCTTGACGCCCTCAGCCTCCAGCAGCCCGACGACCTCCGCAAGCGCCGCCTCAGCACCGGAAATCACGGTCGAACGCGGCCCATTGACCGCCGCCACACTCACCCCAGCCTCACGACCGACCAGCAACCGAAGCACATCCGCCTCAGCCGCCCGCACCGACACCATCACCCCACCCGAGGGCAACCCCTGCATCAACCGCCCACGAGCCGCCACCAACACACACGCATCCGCAAGCGACAACACCCCCGCCACATGCGCCGCCACCAGCTCACCAATCGAATGCCCTGCTACGAAGTCGGGTCGCACACCCCACGACTCCACCAACCGGAACAGACCCACCTCCACCGCAAACAACCCACACTGAGCAAACCCGGTCTCATCCAGCCCCGGCACATCCCCGAACACCACATCCCGCAGCGAACACTCCAACACCCCATCGAACAGCGCACACACCTGATCAAACGCGTCCGCGAAGACCGGGAACACCTCATACAACTCCCGACCCATCCCGACCCGCTGACTCCCCTGCCCCGAGAACAACACCGCCAGCTTCCCCGGCACCACCGAACCCCGCACCACACCAGCCGTCGGCACACCATCCACCAGCGCCCGCAGCCCGGCCGCAAACCCCTCACGGTCACCGGCGAGCACCACCGCCCGATGCTCGAACACCGAGCGCGTGGTCACCAGCGACGAGGCCACATCCACGGCCGACGCCTCAGCGTCCAGCTCCCCACGCACCGCCGACAGCAATCGCTCCGCCTGCGCCCGCAGCGCACCCTCGGACTTCGCCGACACCACCCACGGCACCGATGTCGGGGCCTCCCGCCCCTCGTCCACCGGCTCGGCAACACTCACCTCTGCGGGAGCCTGCTCCACGATGACATGGGCGTTTGTTCCGCTGATGCCGAACGACGACACACCCGCACGCCACGACCGGCCCATCTCCGGCCACACCACCGCATCCGTCAGCAGCTGCACCGCGCCCGCCGACCAATCCACATGCGGCGACGGCTCATCGACGTGCAGCGACTTGGGGAGCACCCCGTGCCGCATCGCCAGCACCATCTTCATCACGCCCGCGACACCCGCCGCCGCCTGCGTATGACCGATGTTCGACTTCACCGATCCCAGCCACAGCGGCCGGTCCTCGGCGCTCCGTTCCCGCCCGTAGGTCGCGAGCAGCGCCTCGGCCTCGATCGGGTCGCCCAGGGCCGTGCCCGTGCCGTGCGCTTCGACCGCGTCCACGTCGGCGGGCGAAAGTCCGGCGTTCGCCAACGCCGCCCGGATAACGCGCTGTTGGGAGGGTCCGTTCGGCGCGGTCAGGCCGTTTGACGCACCGTCCTGGTTGACCGCGCTGCCCCGAACCACCGCGAGCACCTGGTGGCCGTTCCGCCGTGCGTCCGACAGCCGCTCCAGCAGCAGCATCCCGGCGCCCTCGGCCCAGCCCGTG
The DNA here is from genome assembly GCF_042750115.1 of Streptomyces sp. NPDC059455. Lineage (NCBI taxonomy): Bacteria > Bacillati > Actinomycetota > Actinomycetes > Kitasatosporales > Streptomycetaceae > Streptomyces > Streptomyces sp. NPDC059455. The sequence continues at coordinate 45,366 of NZ_JBHYVB010000027.1, read as the reverse complement.
CCGTCCGCCGCCGACGCGAACGGCTTGCACCGACCGTCCGGAGCCAGTCCCTGCTGCCTGCTGAACTCCACGAACAGCCCCGGCGTAGGCATCACCGTCACACCACCGGCGAGGGCGAGCGCGCACTCGCCCTGGCGCAGCGACTGGACCGCCAGATGCAGTGCTACCAAGGAGGACGAGCAGGCGGTGTCCACCGTCATCGCCGGGCCCTCGAAGCCCATGGCGTAGGAGATACGGCCGGAAGCGGCACTGACGGTGTTGCCGGTCAGCAGGTATCCCTGCAACTCGTCCGAGGCGTCGTGCATCCGCGGGCCGTAATCCTGGGACATCGCGCCCACGAAGACACCGGTCCGGCTCTTCTCCCGCCCGGCCGGGTCGATGCCCGCGCGTTCGAAGACCTCCCAGGAGGTCTCCAGCAAGAGCCGCTGCTGCGGGTCCATCGCCAGCGCCTCGCGCGGCGAGATCCCGAAGAAGGAGGCATCGAAGTCCCCGGCGTCGTAGAGGAATCCGCCTTCACGGGTGTACGTCGTCCCGGCTCGTCCGGGGTCGGCGTCATACAGCCCGGACAGATCCCAGCCCCGGTCCGCCGGGAAGGCCCCGATGGCGTCGCCACCGGAGGCGATCAGCTGCCACAGCTCCTCGGGCGACCGCACACCACCGGGGTAGCGGCAGCTCATGGCCACGATCGCGATGGGCTCGTCCGAAGCCATGCCGACCGGCACCGACGCGATGTCCTCGCGCCCGTCGTCACCCAGAAGCCTGTCCCGCAGATGGCGTACGAGGGCGCGGGGTGTGGGGTGGTCGAACAGCAGCGTGGTCGACAGTCGCAGTCCGGTGGTGGTGTTCAGACGGTTGCGGAAGTCGACGGCGCCGAGCGAATCGAAGCCCAGTTCCTTGAAGGTCCGGCCGAGATCGACGGCTTCCCGTCCTTCGTACCCCAGCGCGGTGGCGACCTGGTCGCGTACCAGGTCCGCCAGCATCTCCCCTCGCTGGACGTCGTCCAGCGGAGCGAGACGCGCGCGCAGGAGCGACGCCGCATCGGTCGCCGATGTGTGGTCCGCGCTGTCATCGGGGCCGGTCGCATCGGCCTCGGTGAGCGGGCTCGGCTGCGGCAGGGCCTGTACGTCCAGCCAGTACCGCTTGCGCTGGAAGGCATACGTGGGCAGCTCGACCCGGCGCGCACCGGTCCCCGCGAACACCCCCGCCCAGTCGACAGATGCCCCGCCCACATACGCCTCGGCCACGGAGGCCAGGAAGCGCTCCAGGCCACCCTCGTCCCGGCGCAGCGACCCGACGGCCGCCACGTCGGAGCCATGCTGCTCGGCGGTCTGCTCCACTCCCACCGTGAGTACGGGATGGGCGCTGGCCTCGATGAACACCTGGAGGCCATCCGACAGCAGGGCGCGTACGGTCTCCTCGAAACGCACGGTCTGCCGCAGATTCCGATACCAGTACCCGGCATCCAGATCGATCGTATCGAGCACTCCGCCGGTCACCGTCGAATAGAACGGCACCGACGACGACCGAGGAGCGATTTCCGCGAGCTCCCGCAGCAACTCGCCCTCGATTTCCTCCACATGGGCGCAGTGCGAGGCGTAGTCGACGGGGATGCGGCGCGCCCGGATCTCGTCCGCCTCACACGCCGCCAGCAGCTCGTCCAACGCGTCCGCGTCACCGGAGACCACGACCGCCGAGGGCCCGTTCACCGCCGCCACCGACAACCGCTCACCCCACCGACCCAGCCGCTCCCGCACCGAGTCCACGGGCAGCGACACCGACACCATCCCACCGAGCCCCGACAACGCCCGCAGCGCCTTGCTCCGCAACGCCACCACCCGCGCCGCATCCTCCAACGACAACGCACCCACCACACACGCCGCCGCGATCTCACCCTGCGAATGACCAACGACCGCCGCGGGCTCCACCCCATACGAACGCCACAACTCAGCCAACGACACCATCACCGCCCACAACACCGGCTGCACCACATCAACCCGCCCCAACGCCACCTCATCGCTGAGCACATCCACCAACGACCACTCCACGAACGGCCCCAACGCCGCCGCACACTCACCCAACCGCTCCGCGAACACCGGAGACAACTCCAACAACCCCACCGCCATCCCCACCCACTGCGACCCCTGACCAGGGAAGACAAGCACCGCACGACCATCGCCACCCGCAACCACACCCCGCACCAACCCCGGAGCGCCGCCACCCTCAGCCGCCGCGCTCAAGCCCTCGGTCAGAGCCGCACGGTCGGACCCCAACACCACCGCACGATGCTCAAACGCACTACGCGTCGACGCCAGAGAGAACCCAACATCTCCGGCCGACAGCTCCGCCCGTTCCGCCACGTACGACGCCAGCCGACCGGCCTGCGCCCGCAACGCCGCCTCGGAGCGCCCCGACACCACCCATGGGATTCGGCCCGGAGTACCGGTCCCCTCAGCTCCCGCCACGTCCCTAGCCACCGCAAGCTCCGGGGCCCCGGAGAGCACCACATGGCAGTTCGTCCCGCCCACTCCGAACGAGCTCACCCCGGCGATCAACGCCTCCCGCGTCCCCGCCGCATCCGCGGTCCACGGCTCGGATGCCGTCTGCACCCGCAGCCTCAGCCGATCCAGCGGAATATCCGGGTTGGGCGTCCGGAAGTTGAGGCTGGGGAAGAGCTCACCGTGTTTGAGCCCCAGAGCCGTCTTGATGAAGCCGACGACACCGGCCGCGCCCTCCAGATGGCCCACATTGGTCTTGGCCGACCCCACCAGCAGGGGGGCGTCGGCGGGCCGCCGTGCCGTGCCCAGGACCGCGCCCAGCGCCACCGCCTCGATCGGGTCGCCGACCCTCGTGCCGGTGCCGTGGAGTTCCACGTACTGGACACGGGCCGGGTCGACTCCGGCCTGCCGGTAGGCACGGCGCAGGAGGTCCTCCTGGGCCACCTGGTGGGGGGTGGTGAGGTGGTCCCCGCCGCCGTCGTTGTTGAGTGCGCTGCCCCGGATGACGCAGTACACGGGGTCCCCGTCGGCGAGGGCGTCCGCGAGAGGTTTGAGAACGACGGCGCCGCCGCCCTCGCCGCGTACGAAACCGTTGGCGCGGGCGTCGAAGGTGTAGGTGACGCCGTCCGGTGACAGCCCGCCGAACCGGGCGGCGCTGACGCCGCTTTCGGGGGCGAGGTTGAGGTGGACGCCGCCGGCGATGGCGATGGATGTCTCGCCGCGGCGGATGCTTTCGCAGGCCAGGTGGATGGCCGCCAGCGAGGACGCCTGTCCGGCGTCGAGGGTGAGGCTGGGGCCGCGCAGGCCGAGGTGGTAGGAGACGCGGTTGGCGATGATGCCGCGGTGGAGTCCGGTGAAACTGTGCCGGTCGATGGCCTCCGGGCCGCCCCGCCGGACCAGGGTGGCGTAGTCGTCGGCGATCACACCGATGTACACGCCGGTGCGGCTGTCGCGGAGCCGGTCCGGAACGATTCCGGCGTCTTCGAGGGCCTCCCACGTCAGTTCCATGGTCAGTCGCTGCTGGGGGTCCATGGCCGCGGCCTCGCGTGGCGAGATGCCGAAGAAGGCGGCGTCGAAGTGGTCGATCCGGTCCCGGTCCAGGAATCCGCCCCTCCGGGGGGCACCAGTGTCCCCGTCCCACCGTCCCTCCGGGGCCTCCGTGATGGCGTCGGCGCCGTCGCGGAGCAGTTGCCGGAAGGTGGCGGGGTCGGGTGCTCCGGGGAGGCGGCAGGACAGTCCGACGACCGCGATCGGCGCGTCCGTCGTGGTCGGCGAGGTGCCGTCGGAACCCTTCATGAGCGTGACTCCCTGGATCCAGGAACGTAGGACGCCGGGCGCACACCAGCGCAACGCGAAGGTCTGCGCCGCGTCCGGGCAGGACAGCGGGACAGGAGAACGAGATGGCGAAGCGGCCGGGGAACGGACGGGACCTGGGCGGGCGGGGCCCTCCCGTGTGGCGGATGCCACGCGGGGCGCTCATGTCCCGTGGCCGGTGGCCCGTAGTCCGTGATGCGTGGACCGTGTTCCCCGGGCTTCGTGGATGTCTTGCGGGTCTGGCGGGGCCTAGTAGATGCCTTCCGGCGCCGATCGCACGACCTGCAGTGGCTTGACGTTGGCGACGCCGTCACACGGCCACTCCGGGCCCGTGTCGTACCGCACCGCGAGGTCGCGCTCCAGCACATTGGGCAGGAAGAGGTCGTCGTGCAGGACGGTCAGCCGGACCTGGCCCTGTTCGCCGTATCCGACCACCTCGGACCAGTCGTCCTTGTCGACTACCGCCATGGTCACCTGCGGGTAGTTCGGCAGGTACGGCATGAGGGCGCCGTCCTCCTCCGCGGGCAGGCCCACGGTGTTGCCGAAGGTGTTGGCGTAGGTGACGACGACCAGTCCGCCGCCCAGGGCCTGGTGGAAGGATCTGCGCATGGCCGGGGTGGCGTGTGTCCCGCTCAGCCGTACGCCCTTCAGCCGCGCCACCGGTTCGGGCCTCGCCTTGATCAGGGCCTGCAGCAGGGCCGGGGTGGTGACGAGGTAGTCGACCGGCTGGTGCTCCAGGACCGCGGCGATCTGCTCGGTGATGTGGGCCGTGTACTCCTGCGCGTCCTTCAGTCTGCCGTCGCGGAGCAGCCGCTTCACCCAGCGGGGGTCGAAGTCGATGCCGTACACCCGGCCGTCGTACAGGTCGGCCAGATCCACGGCGCCCTGTCCGATGAGGTGCGGTCCGGTGGGAGTGGCCTGGAGCCAGGTGCGGCCCGGTTCGAATCCCTCGCGCTCGATCACCCAGCGGCGCCAGGCGGCGCGGTGCTCGAGCATCGGCTCGGTGTAGAACACCCGGCAGGGGTTGCCGGTGGTGCCTCCGGAGTCCCAGATCCGGCCGGTCAGGGGCCGGGGCACGGCTTGGGGCACGAGCTCGGCGGGGTCCAGGGTGCGCAGGTCCCCCAGCGGCATCGGGCCGAACGCGGTCAGCTCGTCGTGGCGGGTGATGTCCCGTGGGTCGATGGCGAGTTCGGCCGCGCGCTTGAGCCAGTACGGGGTGCCGGTGTCCGGGTCGAAGTGGCGGCGGACGACCCGGCGGGTCCAGGCGTCGATGTCCTGCGACAGCCACTGGTCGATCTGCTCGGTCACGACCTTCACTGGGTCACCCCGGCTTCCGTGGAAGGGAGTTCGATGCCGAAGTCGTAGACCGCGGTCATCGCCTCGAAGACATGGTCCGGGGATTCCACGTGGACCACGGGGAACTCCGCGTTCTGGAAGGTGCCGAACGCGGCGGGGCCGAGCACCAGACCCAGTTCGGTGCCGCCGTCCTCCAAGCCGCCGATCATGTGCGGGACGCTCACGGGAGCGGTGGGGTTGCGGCGGAAGAGATCGCGGATCTCCTCGGCGGTGGTGAGGGCCCTGCGCTCCATGCACGAGTGCACGGGCACCCGTGGGTCATGGAAGGTTATGGCCTCCAGCGTGGGTTCGAGGAAGTCGCTGATGTGCCGCTGGAGCGGCGAGTGGAAGGCCGCGCCGTGGTCGTCGGACACATGCAGCGCGCCGGGCGGGAACCCCGCGCCGAACTCCTGGAGCGCGGAGCGGTAGCCGCCCAGCAGCACCATGCGCTCCTGGCCCGTGCCGACCTTCCCGAGGTCGGCGGAGAGATACACATCGGGGACGTCGGCGAGCAGGTCGTCGGGGGCGGTGTCGTAGGGGATCCGCAACATGGCGACGGCCTGCGGGCCGTGGTCCGCGGCCGGCGGGGGCACCTCCCGCAATCGCATCAGAAGGGTGAAGAGATCCTGGCGCCCGACGGCTCCGGCGAGAGTGGCGCCGACCAGTGCGCCGAAACTCAGTCCGCATACGGCGGCCGGTGTTATGCCGTATTCCTCGGCGAGAACATCCGCAATTCCTAATACGGCCGCGGCCTGACGAATTGCACCGATCCCTTGTCGGTGCTCCTGTCCGGGTTGCCGTTCTTCTTCGAATATCCGCTGGACGTCGATACCCGTCCACTCGGCGATCCGTTGATAGGTGCGCTGCACACTCGGAAAGAGTTCATACAGCTCTGCGCCGGCTCCCGGCTGATCGTTCATACCACCGTCGAGGACATACGCAAGCGTCACCCCGAAACCCCCGTTTCCGCCCGTTCGCACCGGGCCAAAGCGTGCCGCATCGCCGCGGCACCCCATGAAGTGCTCCCCCGAGATCCCCGTTCCGCTAGCGGGCCTCAGGAATCGCCCAGCTGTTCGCGTTCGCTCATCAAACCTCTCGCCGCCAAGGCGTGTCAAGCAAGATCGACATGCCTTGCGCCACCTTTGCCTAACCCCGGTCGGCCTCATTGCACAACCGCATTTCGGCGTCCTCGCGGGGGCCGCCGAACTCCTCCCAGACCTGGTCAAGGGCCTTGACGAACATCTCCACCGCGGAGGTGGAATGCACGGCTCCGGGTGCCACCCGCAGGATCTCCTCGCCGGCTCGTACGCTGGGCGCGTTGATCGCCTGCACATAGCTGCCGTGCCGCTCCAGCAGGGCCGTGGACATGCGCTTGCACAGGGCCTCGTTCCGCACCAGGACGGACACGATGTGGGTGAGGTCGGAGATGAAGGGGATCCGGCGCTCCTTCAGCAGCCGGTGCATCAACTGTGCGTTTGCCCACAGGCGTTCCCTTTCGGCCTCCGAGGAGCGCAGATGGCGGACGGCGGCGAGGGCCGCGGCGGCCACGGCGGGCGGCATCGCGGTGGTGAAGATGAAGGAGCGGGAGAACATCCGGACCGCCTCGATCACCTCCGCCGGGCCCACGATGTACCCGCCGTTGGTGCCAAAACCCTTGGCCAGCGTGCCCATGATGACGGTGAACCGGTCGGCCAGCCCCTCGCGCGCAGCGATGCCCGCGCCCTGCGGGCCGTACATGCCCACCGCGTGCACCTCGTCGAGGAAGGTCATGGCACCATGGCGCTTGGCGATGTCGGCGATCTCCGCGAGTGGCGCGATGTCGCCGTTCATCGAGTAGACCGACTCGGTGACGATCAGCTTCGGCGCGTCGGGGTCGGCGGCCGCGAGCAGCTCCTCCAGGTGCGCGGTGTCGTTGTGCCGGAAGATCCGCTTCTGGGCGCCGCTGTGGCGCAGGCCGTCGATGATGGAGGCGTGGTTGAGCGCGTCGGAGAAGACGACGCACCCCTCCATGCGGCCCGCGATGACGGACAGCGCGCCGTCGTTGGCGGTGTAGCCGGAGGTGAACAGCAGCGCGTCGTCCTTGCCGTGGAGCGCGCTGAGCTCCTTCTCCAGCAGTACGTGGTAGTGGTTGGTGCCGCCGATGTTCCGCGAGCCGCCGGCGCCCGCCCCGTACTCGTCGACGGCTTCCTTCATGGCCTCCAGGACGGCGGGGTGCTGGCCCATGCCGAGGTAGTCGTTGCTGCACCAGACGCTGATCCGGGAGGCGTCCTCGACGCCGCTGACGCTGGCGGCGGGGAACTGACCAGCGAGCCGTCCGATCTCGAGGAACTCTCGCTTTCCACCGTCAGAACCTTCGGTGAGGCGCGAAAACAGGTCCAGATATTGGGTCGTCACGTCCACTCACTTCGCTTTTAGGCTACTTGGGGATCGCGCAGAAAGCGGGATGAGCCGTAACGACCCCCCGTCGGCGCCAATCTACATGCGGTCGGCCTTCAATCGGTATCCCGAAAGGCAACCTCCACACACCCGACCCGGTTTCACGGCAGGAAACTGACGGGTGGTTGGAAGAAGGTTGCCATGCCGGGAGCAGGGTGTCATCCTGCAGCGGGAAACGGCACCTTGAACTCATCGGCACACGGCGAACTGGAGTTTCGATGTCTCCGACCGACAATTACGTCCGACGGGTCCTCGAGGCTCTATCAGCCGATTCGGAGCGGGTTGCCCTGCTCCGCGGCGATGAGCGGTTCACCGCCGGTGAGTTCACCCGCGCCGTGGTCGCGGCGGCGGAATTGCTGCGCCGCCAGATAGCGGAGGAAGAAATTCCGGTCGTGGCCGTGCTGACGGTCGCCAACACACCCGCCACCATCATTCTGCGCTATGCGGCGAACCTCATCGGTGCCACGGTGGTCCATCTGCACTCCACCAACGCGGTGGACCCCACCGATCAGCTGGCCACCCGCGAGCGGCACGAGATCCTGAAGAAGACGGGCGCCACGTTCCTCGCCGTGGACGAGGAGAACCTGGGCCTGGCCCGGGAGCTGTGCGAGCGTCTGCCGGAGCCGCCCCGGCTCGCCGCGCTGGGCTCCCTCGGCCCCGATGTGCTGGACCTGACCACGGGCGACGCGGACGCCTTCGATCTGACGGTCGTGGAGACCGACCCCGAGCGCCCGGCCGTGGTCCTGTTCACCAGCGGCACCAGCGGCACCCCGAAGGGGGTGACGCTCCCCTTCCGCGTCCGAACTCTCTATCTGCGGGCGGGACTTGAGGCACCCGGACCGATCACCTATCTGTCCACGCTGCCGGTGAGCCACTCCAACGGCTCGGGTGCCGACCTCGCGCTCGCCTCCGGTGGCACGGTGGTGCTGCACGAGGGCTTCGACGCGGGCGCGGTGCTCGACGCGGTGGAGCGCCACCGGGTGTCCGCGCTCACCGTCACCCCTCCGCAGCTGTACATGCTGGTGGACCACCCGGCCATCAAGGACACCGATCTGTCGAGCATCCAGATCATCTCCTACGGCGGCTGCCCCGCCGCCCCGGCCCGGCTGGCCGAGGCGGTCGAGGTGTTCGGCCCGGTACTGCTCCAGTTCTACGGCACCACCGAGACCAGCGGGATCAGCGTGCTCGCCCCGCCGGACCACTTCGACCCCGAACTGCGGTGCACCGCCGGCCGGCTGACCGCCGAGGTGCGCATCCGCGACCTGGAGGACCAGCGCGATCTGCCGGTGGGCGAGATCGGCGAGATCCGCGTACGGTCGCCGTTCAACATGCTCGGCTACTGGCGCGAGCCGGAGCTGACCGCGGAGACCGTACGCGACGGCTGGGTGTACACCGGCGACCTCGGCTCCCTCGACGAGCGCGGCTATGTGCGGCTGCACGGCCGGGTGGGCGAGGTGATGAAGACCAACGGGATCAAGGTCCATCCCACCGCCGTCGAGAACGCGCTGCTGACCCACCCCGAGGTGGCCCAGGCCGCGGTGTACGGAGTGGCCGACGGGGACCGGGTGGAGCACATCCACGCCGCCGTGGTGCTCCGGCCCGGTGGCACCGCCGACTTCACCTCGCTGCTCGACCATGTGTCCGGTGAGCTCTCGCCCAAGCATGTACCTGCCGCCATCACCTTCCACGACGACCTCCCGCTGACCGGTGCGGGCAAGCCGGACAAGCAGCGGCTGGCCGCCCAGCGGGCCGGGGCATGACGCTCACCGCGGCGGCGGTACTCGCCGAGTCCGCACTGCGGCGCCCGGACCACCCCGCGCTCGTCTTCGGCTCGCGGCGCATCACGTACCGCGAGCTGTGGGACGCCACTCGGCGGTACGCCGCCGTACTGCGCGACCAGGGCATCGGCCCCGGCGACCGGGTGGCGCTGCTGCTGCCGAACACCCCGCACTTCCCGATGGTGTACTACGGGGTGCTGGCGCTCGGCGCCGTGGCCGTCCCGGTGCACGGTCTGCTGCGCGCCGATGAGATCGTCCATGTGCTCCGCGACTCGGAGTCGAAGGTGCTGGTGTGCGGGGCGCCGATGCTCACCGAGGGCGCCAAGGGCGCGGAGGTGGCCGGGGTTCCGGTGGTCACCGTGCTGGAGGAGCACGACGGCGGCCGTCCGCGGCTGGACGCCCTCGCCGAAGACGCCGAGCCCATCGAACGCTGCGTTCCGCGCGAGCCGGGCGACCTCGCCGTGGTCCTGTACACCTCGGGCACCACCGGCCATCCCAAAGGCGCGATGATCACCCATTTCAACCTGGTGATGAACGTGAGCACCACGATGCGCTCGCCGTTCGACCTCGGCCCCGACGATGTGCTGCTCGGCTGTCTGCCCCTGTTCCACACCTTCGGGCAGACCTGCGGGATGAGCACCACCTTCCTGGCGGGCGGCACGATGGTGCTGATGAGCCGGTTCGACGGCCCCCGGGCGCTGGACCTGATGGTCACCGAGGGGTGCACCGTCTTCATGGGCGTGCCCACCATGTATCTGGCCCTGCTCGACGCCGCCGCCGAGGACCCCCGCCGCCCCGCCCTCGACCGCGCCTTCTCGGGGGGTTCGGCGCTTCCGGTGAAGGTGCTCGAGGACTTCCAGGAGGTCTTCGGCTGCCCGATCTACGAGGGGTACGGGCTGACCGAGGCATCACCGGTGGTCGCCTACAACCAGAAGGCGTGGCCGTGCAGACCGGGGACGGTGGGGCGACCGATCTGGGGCGTCGAGGCGGAGATCGCCGCGGCCGATGTGGAGGACCGGGTCGAGCTGCTGCCGACGGGCGCGATCGGTGAGATCGTCATCCGTGGCCACAATGTGATGGCCGGTTACCTCAACCGCCCGGAGGCCACGGCCGAGGTGCTGGTCGACGGGTGGTTCCGCTCGGGCGACCTCGGCACCAAGGACGCTGAGGGCTATCTCACCCTCGTGGACCGCAAGAAGGACCTGGTGGTGCGCGGCGGCTACAACGTCTACCCGCGCGAGGTGGAGGATGTGCTGACGCGCCACCCGGCCATCGCCCAGGTGGCCGTCATCGGGCTGCCCGACGAGGTGTACGGCGAGGAGGTGTGCGCCGTGGTACGGCCACGCCCCGGGACGGCTCCGGACGCGGCACTCGGCTCCGGGATCGTGGCGTGGGCCAGGGAGCGACTCGCCGGGCACAAGTACCCGCGCCGGGTGGAGTTCATCGACACCTTCCCCCTGGGCCCCAGCGGCAAGGTGCTCAAACGCGAACTCGTCAGCCGCTTCACCACCGACCGGTAAAGAATTGTCGCCGAAGGGGAGTTCCTGGCGGATACCTTTACCCGCGCCCGCGCCCTCCACCACTATGGGCACTCGTCTCACTGTCGGTGACGCGAGGAGTGGTGAGGGTGACCGACCCGCACGGAGCCGAACCCGATGCCACCACCGGGCAGCGGTCGTACACCCAACTGTCCGACACGGAGCTCACCGAACGGATCCGCTCCGGGGCGCCCACCGCCCTCCCCGCCACCCAGGAACTGAGGGAGCGCCACCTTCCGGCGGTGCTGACCTACGCCCGGCTCTGCGGCGGGACCCGGGCCGACGCCGACCAACTCGCCGACCTGTCCTTCGGCCTCGCCGCGCAGGAGACCTGTCGCGGTATCGATCCCTGGGGACCGTGGCGCCACCATCTGCTGCTGCTCGTCCAACGGGTGGCCGCCACCTGGGCGGAGGGCAGCCGGGAGGAACGGCTGGATCCCGCGTTCACCGAGTGGCTCGGCCACTCCGGTACCGCCACGGGCGGTGAGGCCGGACTCCCGAGGCCGCGGGAGCGTTCGCCCATGCTCGGCGGCTTCCTCACCCTCTCGGCGCGCACCCGTGATGTCCTGTGGTACAGCGTGGTGGAGGAGGAGCCCGACACAGTGGTGGCCACCTTCGCGGGGGTGGCGCCGCACACCATCCCCACGCTCCGGGAGACGGCTCAGGACGCGCTGCGCGAGGCCTGGCTGCGGACCCATCTGGAGCGTGGCGGCGAGCAGACGTGTCGGGGGTTCCGGGGCCTCATCGAGGCGGCCGTACGGCCGGAGAACCCCCGGCGCTGCGATGACCTGGACCGCCATCTGTCCGGTTGCCTTTCGTGTGCCGGGGTGTACGGCGACCTGATACGCATGGACCAGGACCCCCGGCCCGTGATCGCCGATGGGCTCCTGGGGTGGGGCGGAACGTCCTACGTCACGGCGGAACCGGTCGGCGGTGTGCCCTCGGTGGGGTCGGCGGCGCCGTCTCCCGTCGAGCCGCCGCGGCCGGAGCCTCCCTTGGCCCCCGTTCCCCCGCCGCCGTATCCGCCGGTGGGGCCCACCGGTGTCGCCGGAGTCGCGGCGAACGCGCCGATGGACGGTGGGTCCGCGGGGCGATGGCGCCGGCGGGCCTGGACGGGCTCCCGGCCGCACACGACGGCCGCGCTGGTCGCGGTGGCGGCCGTGGCGGCGGTGGCCCTCGCCGTCGCCCTCCTGGTGTCCGACGGGGACGACATGGCCCCGGCCGGCCGCGCGAACACCCCTGCGCCCACGGCCACCCCGGCGGCTCCGTCGTCGGGCCCGACGACGGATTCACCGCCTCCGACGAAGGGGCCACAGCGCCCGCCGAACCCCGGTGGCATGGCCCAACCGCCCACGACCGCCCCCGCCACCACTCCCCCGAGCACCGCCCCCGCACCCGCCGACCCGATTCCGGACGACAGCTTCACGGCGGTGATCAACGCCGCCTCCGGGCTCTGTCTGGACATCCGCGACCAGCAGTTGGAGAAGCGCACCGACGCCGTCCTGGCCCAGTGCAGCGGGAGCGACACCCAGCGGTGGCGGCTGGACTCGGAGGGGCTGCTGCACACCGAGGCCGACCCCGACTTCTGTCTGGACTCGCGCGGGGACACCGACCGGGGTGTCGGCATCTGGCCGTGCTCGTCCGCCGACGGCGACAACGGCGAGAACCTGCGGTTCACGGTCGACCGCGGCGGGGTGATCCGCCCTCATATCGCACCCGACTTCGCGGTCACCCCGGACGGCGACGACCCCGACAGCGAGGTCGAGCTGCGCTCGGCCGAGGACCGGAACGACCAACGGTGGAACGCCGGCCTCGGGGACGCCTCGGCCGATGTGTCGGTGTCGGACCCCGCTCCGGCACGCTGACCGTCAGCGGCGCCTCAGGCCGCGGTGCTCGCCTCCTCCATCGGGCGACGGAAGAGGGCCGTCCAGAGGAACGGCTCCCCGAAGAGCGGGGAGTCGGATGGCTCGTCGTGCATACGGCGCAGCTCGATATCGGTCAGCTCGGAGAAGATCCAGCGCAGGGAATCCGGTGTGTAGGCGAGGCCACCGTGGAGCGCGGACTGGTAGTAGAAGGCCGCGTCGGGCAGTTCGGAGCCCATCGCGCCCGCAGCGAAGCAGGTGAGGGCGAGATGTCCGCCGGGGGCCAGGGCGCGCTCGAGGAGGGCGAGGTAGCTGATCCGGCGGTGCGGTGGCAGATGGTGGAAGCAGCCGGAGTCGCAGATCAGGTCGTACGGTCCGGCCAACTCGCCGACGGTGAGGGCGAAGGCGTCGCCGCGGTGGAACCGGATCTCGGCCCCGGCCTCACGGGCGCGCTCCTCGGCCCAGGAGATGGCCGTGGGCGAGAGGTCGACGGCGTCCACCGTGAAGCCCTGGGAGGCGAGGCAGAGGGCGTTACGACCGGGGCCGCACCCCAGGTCGAGGGCCCGGCCCGGGGCGATCAACCCACGCTCCAGATACGACACCAGATGCTCATCGGGCTTCGCCACGAAGAACGGCACGGCCTTGGAGCGGTCCGCGTAGAAACCGTCCCACCACGAGGCGCCGCCGGCCGTCCAGCGGTCGGCCTCGGGTGCGAAGAGGCCGTCCAGGAGCCTCAAGACGTCGTCCACCGTGCGTATGTTCCGGTCCACGCGCTCCCCTTTCCCGAGGGGTGAAACATAGCCACGGGTCCGGAGAAAGACCAGCTCAGAGGGGTATGCGGCACAGGCTCGGACGGGTGTCGGCGGGGCCGGGGGCGAAGTGGGGGAGGAGTTGTCCACGGCCGTGGGCTCCGGCCGCCCACGTACCCGCGGAAGGCCGCCACGGGGCCGGTTTCGGCGGCCCCGAGGCGCCTTTCTCAGCATGGTGTCGGCCGGTTCACCGTGTCGGCTCGTTCTTCGTGTTTTCGGCCCGTCAGCGGGTCATCCGGCGTCCAGGCCGAAGAAGGTGATGGCCCGTGCGGCCATCCCGGCGGCCGGGAGGGAGTGTCCGGTGCCCTGAACGCTGATCGCCTCGACGGGGGCCTGGTTGCCCGTGGTGCCGTAGCGGGTGCGGGTCCAGGAGGACTGCGGATGGTCCGTGAAGACGGGGGTCTGGCTCACCCCGAGCACATTGGTCCACTGCTTGATCTCCTCGCCGAAGTTCGGATAGCGCAGGGTGTCGTCCGCTGTGCCGTGCCACAGCTGCATCCTCGGCCGGGCGCCCTGGTAGCCGGGGTAGGCCCCGCGTGCGAGATCGCCCCACGCCTGCGGTGTCTTGGTGATGGTGCCGTTCGCGCAGGCGGTGTTCCAGCCGGATCCGTCGGTGGTGGCGAAACAGCCGAACGGCACGCCCGCGAAGGCCGCGCCCGCCTTGAACACATCCGGGTAGTCGCCCAGCAGGACGTTGGTCATCATGGCGCCCGACGAGGCGCCCGTGACGTACACCCGGTTGGGGTCGGCGTTGTGGCGCTGCTGGGCGTAGCGGACCATCGAGACGATGCCGACCGGGTCGCTGCCCCCGTCGTGCCGCAGCGCCTGCGGAGAGGAGACATCGAAGCAGGCGCCACTTCTGGTGGCGGAGGGGTAGATGACGATGAAGCCGTACCGGTCGGCCAGCGAGGCGAACTCGGTACCGGAGTAGAACGCGGGCCCCGAGCCCGTGCAGTAGTGCACCGCAACGAGGACGGCGGGCCGTGCCGTGACGTTGTTCGGCACGTACTCGTACATACGGAGGTTGCTCGGGTTGTTGCCGAAGCCCGTGACCTCGGTGAGCGAGGCGGCCGCCGCGGGTGACGGTGCCAGCAGGAACAGTGCGGCGAGCAGCGGCAGTACGCCGCCGAGTAACGCCGCGGCCATCGACCTCGGTGTCCTTGGGCGTCGCCTGGGCTTGCGCGCGGTTTCCGCGGAGGCGGGGGTGTGCTTCATATGACGGTCCTTCCTGGGCTGTGACGGTGAAGGGGCGGCTCATGCCGCCCGTGCGGGCGACCCGTTACCGTGCGCCCCGGACCCGGTGGTGGCGAACGAGGGGTTGCCGATGCTGCCCGGCACCGCCCGCAGCGCCCGCCACCAGACGTCGGCCATCTTGTCGTAGCCACCGGCGTTGGGGTGCACTCCGTCGGCCAGGTCCGCGGGCGTCAATGCGCTGTACATGTCAACCAGATGGACGCGCTTGCCCGCGTTGACCTTGCTCTGCACGATGCCGGGGATCGCCGCGTTGTACGCCCGCACGGTCGAGTCCATGAAGCCCAGCGGGGTGATGGTGGCGACGAAGAGCTCCGCGTTCGGCGCCTGGGCGGTGATGTGGTCGATCAGGGTGGAGAGCCTGGCCGGTGCCCCGGCGGGGTTGCTGCCATAGATGTCGTTGGTCCCGATGTGCAGCAGGATCGTGTGCGGGTTCTGGGTGCGCAGCCAGCTCACGACGTTGTCGTCGATCTGCTGGATCGTCCAGCCGGAGTGGCCCTCGTGGTCGTGATCGCCGAGGCCGGACGGGCCGTTGAAGAGCGAGCCGACGAAGTCCACTTTGTAACGGCCCGCCGTGAGCTTCTGCCACAGGCCGACACGGTAACCGCCCGGGACGTTGAACCCGTCGGTGATCGAGTCGCCCAGCGGCATGACCTTCACCCCGCCGTTGGACTCGGCGTGGGCCGGGGCGGCGCCGAGCGGGACGAGAACGGCGAGGAACGCGAGTAAGGGGATCAGGACGGCGAGCGGATGTCTGGTGCGTGCCATGCGCTTTCCTTTCGGCAGTCCATGAGGTTCGTTCCATGGGCGCCCGCGGAACGGGTACGGACGCCCTGGCCGTGGAACACATCACAGGAGCCATGGGAGCGCTCCCATACCGGTGTAGAGCAGCGCACCACCACCGTCAAGCCCTCTCGTCCCCAGTCAGGGATGAACGGAGATCTGCCGGCGGAAGCACACCCGGTGCTGCCCGGGGCCGTCGTAATCGCCGTGCACGGGAAGGCCGTTGACCTGACGGTCGCCCTCCTCGAGCATGAACCCCATGGCCCGGTGGAAGGCCACGGACCCGGTGTTCAGGGGCGAGGTGATGGCGTGCACCTCACGGCGGCCCGCCTCGGCGGCACGCTGGAAGAACGCCGTGTAGAGCCTGCGGCCCACGCCCTGCCCGCGCAGCTCGGGCGCCACCCCGACGAAGTGGATGTACGCCTCGTGGTCGTTGTCGGCGGCGTGGAAGCCCACGAGGAACGCCTTGATGCCGTCGCCGTCCTCCAGCACCAGGCTGGTGCCGGCGAAGAACTGCAGAAACAGCCTGGGCAGCAGCATGGAAAGCTCACGCGCCTGGCCGGGGCTGCGTGAGTCGCCCCACCACTCCCGCACACACTCGACGATCGTCCCGTGGTCGGAGACTTGGGCCCGGCGCAGTGTCATCTCACTCATGTCGCATCAGGCTACGCACGTACGGCACCGGGTGTGTCATCACCGCGCCGGGGCGGCGGCGCGATGATGACAGACCGGAGTGGCGGCGGTTGTTCAGAGGGCCGTCATGACGTGCTTGACGCGGGTGTAGTCCTCGAAGCCGTACGCGGAGAGGTCCTTGCCGTAGCCGGACTTCTTGTAGCCGCCGTGCGGCATCTCGGCGGCGAGGATCATATGGGTGTTGATCCAGACGCAGCCGAAGTCCAGGGCCTTGGACATCCGCATCGCGCGGGCGTGGTCCTTGGTCCACACCGACGAGGCGAGGGCGTACTCCACGCCGTTGGCGTACGCCACGGCCTCGGTCTCGTCGCGGAAGGACTGCACGGTGATGACCGGGCCGAAGACCTCGTTCTGGATGATCTCGTCGTCCTGCTGGAGCCCGGAGACCACGGTGGGCGCGTAGAAGAAGCCCTTGTCACCGACCCGGTGGCCACCCGTCTCAACGGTGGCGTGCGCGGGCAGCCGGTCGATGAAGCCGGTGACCTGGGCCAGCTGGCCGGCGTTGTTCAACGGCCCGTACAGCACGTCCTCGTCGTCGATGCCACCGCCGGTCCTGATCGCGGCGGCGGCCTTGGCGAGCGCGCTCACGAACGCGTCGTGGACGGACTCGTGGACAAGGACGCGCGTGGCCGCGGTGCAGTCCTGTCCGGCGTTGAAGAATCCGGCGAGGGAGATGCCCTCGACGGCCGCCGCGACATCGGCGTCCTCGAAGACCACCGCCGGGGCCTTGCCGCCCAGTTCGAGGTGGACCCGCTTGATGTCCTTCGCCGCCGACGCGGCGACCTGCATGCCCGCACGCACCGATCCGGTGATGGCCGCCATGGCCGGGGTGGGGTGCTCGACCATCAGCCGGCCGGTCTCGCGGTCGCCGCACACCACGTTGAAGATGCCGGCCGGAAGGCCCGTCTCCTCGAGGATGTCGCCGATGATGCCCGCGAGCAGCACGGTGGACGCGGGGGTGGTGTCCGAGGGCTTGAGGACGACGGTGTTGCCCGCGGCGAGGGCCGGGGCGAACTTCCAGACGCCCATCATCAGCGGGTAGTTCCACGGCGCGACCTGGGCGCACACCCCAATCGGCTCACGCCGGATGATCGAGGTCAGGCCCTCCATGTACTCGCCCGCCGACCGGCCCTCCAGCAGCCGCGCGGCTCCGGCGAAGAACCGGATCTGGTCGACGATCGGGGCGATCTCCTCGGTGAGGGTGAGGGCACGCGGCTTTCCGGTGTTGCGGCACTCCGCGTCCGCGATCTCCTCCGCCCGTGCCTCGACCGCGTCCGCGATCTTCAGCAGCAGCTTCTGCCGGGTGGACGGGGTGGCGTCGCGCCAGGTGGGGAAGGCCGCCGCGGCGGCGGCCATCGCGGCGTCGACGTCGGCGGCGCCGGACCGGGGCGAGGTGGCGTACACCTCACCGGTGACGGGGTCGGTGACCTCCAGACGGCGCCCGTCGGCCGCGTCGGTGTACTCGCCGTCGATGTGGTTGCGCAGTACGAGAAGCTCGCTCATCGTTCCGTTTCCGTGATCGTGGCCGTGGCCGCCGTTGTAGCTGTGACCGCCGTCGTGGCCGCCGTCGTGGCCATGGCCGCCGTCGTGCCGGGCGCTGCCGAGAGGTGTTCGTGAACGGCCAGCCAGTGGCCGCGGGTCTGACGGCGGAAGACGATGGTCTCGCGCTCGTGGGTGGTCTCCGCACCGGCCGTGGTGCTCACCATGGTCTCCACCAGGTGGGTGAACACCGCGGTGTCGCCGAGGAGTTGGACCAGCCGGTCGGTGGAGGTGCAGGAGACGACGCGGAAGTCGTCCTCCGCGACCCAGCGGTCCCACAGGGCCCGGTAGTCCGCGGTGGAGGTGAGGCGTTCGGAGGTGGTGTGGAAGACGAATGTGGCGTCGGGCGCGAACGCCGCGAAGTAGTCGTCGAGGCGGCCTTCGCCGAACGCCGCCACCAGGGCGTCGGCGGCCCGCAGAACCTCGTCGTGCATGGGTTTGTGCTCCTTGCGTGGGTGGTTCAGCCGACGCGGGCCACGGCCCGTACCGGGGCGCCGTCGGCGGCGGGGAGCCGCAGCGGCAGCAGGGAGACCTCGATGGGCTCTCCCGCCGTCTGCGCGTCGAGCAGGGGGTCGAGACCGGTGAGGTTCTCGGCGATGACGGCGTGGGCGCCGCACAGGATCCGGTGGGCGGGGAGGTCGTCGGCGGGGGTGGCATCGACGCTCAGCGCGTCGAATCGGACGGGGCCGTAAACCGCGTCCCCCCCGGTTTTGGGGGGCTCCGGGGGGAGTTAACCTTTGGGGAGGGAAAAAGGCTGGCGCCCGTGCG
>NZ_JBHYVB010000027.1:19567-26755 GCF_042750115.1 Streptomyces sp. NPDC059455 | reverse complement strand
GGCGCGCTGGGGGGGCGCCCCGCCCCCGGCCGGGCGGTGCGGGTGGGGGGGGGGGGGGGGGTCCGCCACCGCGCCCCCTCCGCCCCCCCCCCGACGGTGCGGATCCCGGCGTCCACCAGGAGTTCGGCGGCCTCCGGGGTGAGATACGGATGGGCGAGGTACTCGTCGTGGCCCCAGTGCCGCGACCAGCCGGTGGCCACCAGCACGATGGCCCCGGCCGGCAGTCTCCGCTCGAACAGGGACGGCCCGAGCGGTGTCCGGGGCTCCGCGCCACGTGCGTCCACCACCACCGCCCGGCCCCAGAAGCGCTCCAGGGGCAGCCGGTCGAGGGTGGGCAGCGCGTCGTCGATGTGGAACGGGGCGTCGACATGGGTGCCGGACTGCGACCCCATGTCCAGGTGCAGCACGTTCACCCCGTCGGCGGCGACGCTCAGCGCGGGGGCGATGGCCACCCTCGGATCGCCGGGGTAGACCGGCATGCCCGTGGCTACGGGTACGGAGAGGTCGATGAGGCGCACGGCGTCCTCACGCCCCTTCCGCCACCGCGGGCACGGGCGCGCCGGTCTCCGTGGTGATCGGCGGTACGGGCGCGTCCGAGGCGCGGACCAGCCGCGGCCCCTCGGGCCCGTACACCTCGCGCGGCTCGGGGAAGAGCCACAGCAGCGCCAGATAGAGGAGCGAGGCGGTGGCGAGGCCCACCGGCAGCGAGATGTCCGCGCCGTCGGCCAGATCGCCGCACGGCCCGACGAACTGGCCGGGGACGTTGACGAAGAGCAGGGCGAGCACCGCCGCGGTCAGCCAGGCGCCCATGCCACGCCAGTTCCAGCCGTGGTGGAACCAGTAGCGGCCACCGCGCTGGCGCCGGTTGAACACCTGGAGCGAATCGGGGTCGTACCAGCCGCGCCGGGTCACATAGCCGAGCACCATGATGATCATCCAGGGGGCGGTGCAGGTGATGATCAGCGTGGCGAAGGTGGAGATGGACTGGGACAGATTGGCGGCGAAGCGGCCCAGGAAGATGAACCCGATCGAGAGCACCCCGACGAACAGGGTGGCCTGCACCCGGCTGAACCGGGTGAACACGCTGGAGAAGTCCAGGCCGGTGCCGTAGAGCGAGGTGGTGCCGGTGGACAAGCCGCCGATGAGGGCGAGCAGGCACACCGGCAGGAAGTACCAGCCGGGCGAGATGGCCAGCAGTCCGCCGACGTAGTTCGGCGCGCTCGCGTCCATGTACGGGGCGGCCTTCTTGGCGATGATCGAGGCGGTGGCCAGGCCGAAGAAGAACGGCAGGATGGTGGCGATCTGCGAGGCGAACGCCGCCGTGACGACCTTGCGGCGCGGGGTGTCGGCGGGGATGTAGCGCGCCCAGTCGCCGAGGAAGGCGCCGAAGGACACCGGGTTGGACAGCACGATCAGCGCCGAGCCGATGAACGCGGGCCAGAACCCGGCCGTGGACGCCGAGGGGAACACCCCCTGGTAGCCGGGGTCGAAGTCCCCCACGAAGGCGAAGAAGCCGAGGACGAACAGCGTCGAGGCCGCCACCACCGCGATCTTGTTGACGAAGAGCATGAACCGGAAGCCGTACACGCACACCGTCAGCACCAGCGCCCCGAAGACGCCGTAGGCGAGGGCGAACACCCCGTCGTTCTGCTCCACACCCATCAGCCGGTGGGCGCCGCCGACCAGCGCGTCACCGGAGGACCACACCGAGATGGAGAAGAACGCGATGGCGGTGAGCAGCGACAGGAAGGAGCCGACGATCCGCCCGTGCACCCCCAGGTGTGCCGAGGACGAGACCGCGTTGTTGGTGCCGTTGCACGGGCCGAACACCGCGAGCGGGGCGAGGATCAGGGAGCCGCCCACCACGCCGAGCAGGGTCGCCGCCAGGCCCTGCCAGAAGGAGAGCCCGAAGAGGATCGGAAAGGCGCCGAGCACACAGGTGGCGAAGGTGTTGGCGCCGCCGAACGCGACGCGGAACAGGTCGAGGGGGGTCGCGCTGCGGTCCGCGTCGGGGATGCGCTCGACCCCGTAGCTCTCGACCTCGGTCAGTGCCGGGGAGTCACTCATCCGTCTGCTCCCGCTTTCCTTGGAGTGCGAGCAGGCTGATCAGGTCGTAGGCGACGTGGGAGGCCGCGACCGAGGTGATCTCGGCGTGGTCGTAGGCGGGCGCCACTTCCACCACATCCGCGCCGATCAGACGGCATCCGGCCAGTCCGCGCAGGATCTCCAGGAGCTCGCGGGAGGTCAGGCCGCCCGCCTCGGGGGTGCCGGTGCCGGGGGCGTGGGCCGGGTCGAGGCAGTCGATGTCGATGGAGATGTACAGCGGCCGGTCGCCGATGCGCTGGCGCAGCTGGTCGGCCACCTCGTCGGCGCCGCGCCGGTAGACATCGGCGGAGGTGACGATGCCGAAGCCCAGCTTCTCGTCCTCGGTGAGGTCCTGCTTGCCGTACAGCGGGCCGCGGGTGCCGACGTGCGAGAGGGCGGAGGTGTCGACGATGCCCTCCTCCACGGCCCGGCGGAACGGGGTGCCGTGGGTGTGCTCGGCGCCGAAGTAGGTGTCCCAGGTGTCCAGGTGGGCGTCGAAGTGGAGCACCGCTACGGGGCCGTGCCTCGTTGCGGCGGCGCGCAGCAGCGGAAGCGCGATGGTGTGGTCGCCGCCGATGGTGACCAGGCGGGTTCCTTCGGCCTGGAGGCTGCCCGCGGCGTCCTGGATGGTCTCGATTGCCTCGCCGATGTCGAAGGGGTTGACGGCGATGTCACCGGCGTCGGCCACCTGCTGGGTGGCGAACGGGGACACGTCCAGGCCCGGGTGGTAGGGGCGCAGCAACCGGCTGGCCTCGCGGACCGCGGCGGGCCCGAAACGGGCGCCGGGGCGGTAGGAGACACCGCCGTCGAACGGGACGCCCACCACCGCCACGTCGGCCCCCGCGACCTCGTCGAGGCGGGGCAGCCTGGCGAAGGTGGCCGGGCCGGCGAAGCGCGGGACCCGGGAGGAGTCGACGGGCCCTCGGGGTTCGGTCATGGTGTTGCGGTCCCTTCTTGACGTGCGCCGGTGGGGTCCGGTCGAGCGAGTCTGCACAGCGGAGGAACCGCGCGACAATCGTTGCTGAGACAAAGAGTTAGGCTCAATTTGTGGTGAACAACAAAGAGCAGGGTGTGACGGTCGACGATCTGCTGTCGTATCCGGCCCTGCAGCTGCGGTTGATCGCGGGTGGCGCGGGGCTGCACCGCTCGGTGTCCTGGGCGCATGTGAGCGAGCTGGACGACCCCACGCCCTGGCTGCTCGGATCCGAAATGATCATGACGACGGGGATAGCGATGCCCCGCTCGGCGGCCGGGCAGCGCGCCTATCTGGAGCGGCTGGACGACGCCGGGGTGGCCGCCCTGGCCGTCTCCGCCCAGCTGCGGATGCCCCCGCTGCGCCGCGCGTTCTTCGACGCCGCCGAGGAGCGGGGGATGCCGGTTCTGGAGATCCCGCTGGCCGTGCCGTTCATGGCGGTGGCGCAGGAGGTGGCCGCCGCCGTCCAGGAGGACGCCCGCCACCGGCTGGGCGCCCAGCTGCAGGTGTTCGGCGCGCTGCGCTGGCTGACCTCGGAGAACCTGGACACCGCGACGCTGTTCGGCCGGCTGGAGAAGCTGTCCGGTTACGACATCTATCTGTGCACCACCCAGGGCCGGCCGCTGCTGCCGGGTGTACCCGCGCCCGACGCGTCGGTGATCCCCGGCTCGGCGGACGCCCCGCCGACCATCCCCGGTGGTTTCGCCCTCCCGGTCCCCTCCCCCGGTGGCCCGGCGGGTTTCCTCATCGCCTTCGAACGGGAGGGCGCGCGCCCGGCGGGGCTCGCCGTGGTGCAGCACATCGCCACGGTGGCCGCCCTCCAGCTCGCCATGGTCCGCACCGAGCGGGAGACGCTGCGCCGTGAGGGTGCGGAGATCCTCGCCGAGCTGCTCCAGGGCGCCCTCGAACCCGCCGTGGCGCGGCGCCATCTGCTGCGCCACTCCATCGAGGGCGAGACGGTGCTGGCGGTGGTCAGGGGCGTCACGGAGGATGCCGTGCTGCGGGCGCTGGAGGATCAGCCGTGTCTGCTGCTCAAGCGCGGTGAGGACCGCTATCTGCTCGGTGCGCCCGACCTGGGTGAGACGGTCGAGTCCCTGCCGGGTGTGGCCGCCGGGATGAGCCGCCCGTTCAGCCCCGGCTCCTCGCTGCGGATCGCCCAGCGCGAGGCGCTGTGGGCGGCCTCCCACGCCGTCGCGTCCGGCCGTGCCCTCGTGCGGTACGGCGACGATGTCACCGGCCGCTGGCTGCCCGACGACCCGGCCGCGCTCACCGATCTGGTCGAGCATGTGCTGGGCGAGGCGCTGCGCTACGACACCGGCCACGGCTCACGGCTGCTGACGTCGGTGCGCACCTGGATGGAGCGCGACCGCCGTACGGACGAGGCGGCCGCGGCGCTCCATGTGCACCCCAATACGCTCGCCTACCGGCTGCGTCGCTTCAGCGAGCTGACCGGCCGCGATCTGTCCACCACCGGTGCGTTCGCCGAGGTCTGGCTGGCGATCCGGGCGGCGAGCCGGCTCGGTCTGCTCGACTGAGCGCGAATCCCCGGGGCGTTCGGCGCTCAGTGCGGGCGCCGGCCCCAGCAGGTGATGAGCGGGGCGGTGGTGACGTCCATGCCCTCGCCGCGCAGATGCTCCAAGTGGCGCTCGATCTCCTCCTCGGTGGCCAGGCCGCCCGCCACCAGTTGCCCGCGCAGTTGACGCACGGTGGCCGCCTCCAGCTCCCGGCAGGCCGGGGAGGTCAGCGGGAAGCAGCCCTCGGCGCGGACGTCGTGCAGCCCGGCGCCGCGCAGCAGGGCGGGCAGGGTGCGGCCGAAGGCGAGGTCCACACCGCGCTCGGCGAGCAGCGCGCGGAATCCGCGGCGGATCCGGTTGGCCAGCTCCTCGGCCGGGCCGCGCTCGTCGGGGCAGGCCAGGGGCTGGAGCGCCGGGTCGGCGTCCTCCACCACCAGCCAGCCGCCCGGCCGCACCGCCCCGGCCATCCGCCGCAGCGCCTCGGCCCGGTCGGGCAGGTGCACCAGCACCAGCCGGACGTGGACGAGGTCGAAGCCGTCGCCCGGTGGCTCGTCGTGGGCCACGTCGTGGCACCGTACCTCGATCGGTGCGGTGGCCGGGCCGGACAGCTCCGTGAGCCAGGTGGTGTCGATGTCGGTCACCAGCACCTGCCCGGTGGGCCCGACCCGCTCGGCGAGGGCGGTGGGCACCGAGGGTCCGCCCGCTCCCACCTCCCAGCAGCGCCATCCGGCGGCCAGGCCGAGCTGGTCGAGGTGGTCCAGGGTCCAAGGGTCGAAGAGCTCGGCCAGCGCGTCGAAGCGCCGGCCGGCCTCGCGCTGCCGGTTGTCCAGCAGATAGCCGGTCTCGGATGTCAGAGCCTGTGTCATATCCCCGGCCGGGCGTGCGACGCCTGGCACGCACGCTGATCCGACCGGGGATATGACACAGGCTCTCATGCGCCCCATCCTCCCACGCCGGACGCCGTCAGCGTGTCCAGGGCGGTGACGGCGACATGGAGCTGGGTGCGCTGCACACCGGACTCCAGGTCGCGGCCGAGGAGCCGTTCGATGGTATGCAGCCGCTGGTAGAACGCCTGGCGGGACAGGCCGATCTGTTTGGCGGCGATGGACTTGTTGCCCGCGGCGAGGTAGTGGCGCAGCGTGGTCAGCAGATCGCCCGCGTGGCGCTCGTCGTACTCGATCAGCCTGCCCAGCTGGTGCTCGACATACCTCTGCACACGGATGTCGTCGCGGAGCGCGTACAGCAACTCGGGCAGTCCGACGTCGGAGGGCACGTGGAACGACCGGTGCGGGGTGGTGGGGCCAACGGCGTCCACGACCTCCTCGGCCTCCCGGAACGCCCGTGCCACCTGGTCGATCTCGGTCACCCCCGGCCCGACCGCCACCACCGCGGAGGCGCCCAGCGTCTCCTCGGTGAGCCGGCTGACCCGCTCCACCACCGGCTGCCAGGCGCTGGCGCGGGCCAGGGCGAGCAGCACCCCGGTCCGGTCCGGGGAGAGCCGCCCCACCAGGGCCCGGATGCCGGAGCCCTGGAGGGCGTCGGCGAGCCGGTCGTCCAGGCCCGTCTCGTCGGCGGTGGCGCCGTGGTGGCCGATGGCGAGGGCGATGAGGCGGTGGCCGACGACCGGTATGCCGAGGGCCTCGATGCGGATGCGTGCCTCGGTGCGGCCGCGGTAGCTCCAGCGCAGCAGCTCCAGCAGGGCGCAGGTGTGGGCCTGGCGGTCCCACTGGGTGTGGCCGGTCAGCCGGGCGAGGGTGAGGGCGGTGGCGGCGCGTCCCAGGATCATGGTGTGTTCCGGGTCGGCCGCGGGGGCGGCCGCGTTCGGCACCGCCACCAGCCGCCCCCAGCGCCGTCCGTTGTGCTCGACGGGGGCCACCAGCCAGCCCTCGGGGCCGCTGGTCTGTGTGGTGTCGGGGGTCGGCGTGGCACGGGAGCGGCGCTGCCACGCCTCCAGGATCTGGCCGGCGGTGCCGCCCGCCGTACCGGAGAACACCGCGTGGTGCAGCAGGTTCTCCAGGACCACCGGGCGGCCCATCAGATCGGCGGCGGCGCGCACCAGCTCCTTGGGCTCGGCGTTGCGCAGCGTCAGCCCGGTGAAGATCTCATGGACCTGCTGGGAGCGGCGCAGCAGCTCGCCCTGTGCGTCGAGGATCAGCGCGTGGACGGTCTGGGTCACCTCGATGAAGCGGATGCCCCGGGACAGGACGATCAGGGGGAGTTCTCGGGCGCGGCAGGCGGCCACCAGGTCCGGTGGCACCTGCTGGTAGCGGCGGCCGAGCTCGACCACGAGCCCCGCGGCGCCGATGTCGGCCAGCTGGTCCACATAGCCGCGCAACCGGCTGGGGTCGTTGGGCTGGGGCATGCCCGTGGTCAGTACGAGCTCACCGCCCTCGAGGAACGAGGCGGGGTCGAGCAGCTCGGTGACGTGCACCCAGCGGACCGCACGGGCCAGCTGCTCCTCACCGGCCATCACACGGGGAAGTCCCGCGACGATGACGGGAAGGCGCAGGACGTCGGCAACCGTGAGCAACGGCATCTGGACGGACTCCCTCCGGATACCGCTCATCATCGCAGAGCCGGGCCGCCGCGCCCAGGGCCGTCGAACCGGGCCCGGGA
>NZ_JBHYVB010000027.1:10074-19557 GCF_042750115.1 Streptomyces sp. NPDC059455 | reverse complement strand
TCCCCCCAGCCCCCCCCGCTACACCCCCGCCGGCCGCGCCCCCCCCCCCGCGGCGCCCCGCGCGGCGGGGGCGCCCCGCCGGCGCCCGGCCTCACGGGCGGCGTGCGATGAGGTCGGCGATGGTGGCGATGGGTGAGGTACGGACACGTCCGCCCGCCTCGTGGCGGTCGGCGAGGCGGTAGGCCACGTACAGGCCGCGCACCCCCAGCCAGCGGAACGGCTCGGGCTCCCAGGTGCCGGGGGCATGGCCGGTCCATGGCAACCGGGTGAGCCGGGTGTCACGGGCCAGGACCAGATCGGTGAGGGTGCGGGCGGCCAGATTGGTGGAGGTGACTCCGTGGCCGACGTACCCACCGGCCCAGCCGAGCCCGGTGGCCCGGTCCAGGCCGACCGTGGCGGACCAGTCGCGGGGTACGGCCAGCACCCCGCACCAGGCGTGGTCCACCCGGGCCCCGGCCGTCTGCGGCAGCATCCGCTCCAGCGTCTGGGTCAGCTCGCCGATCGTGCGCTCGCCGACCCGCCCCTCGTGGTCGGTGCGCGAGCCGAAGCGGTAGGGCACCCCGCGCCCGCCGATCGCGATCCGGTCGTCGGCGGTGCGCTGGGCGTACATATGGCCGTGGGCGGTGTCCCCGAGGGTCTCCCGGCCCTCCCAGCCGATCTCCCGCCAGATCCGGGCGGGCAGCGGCTCGGTGACGATCATGGAGCTGTTCATGGGCAGCCAGGCGCGCCGCAGCCCCTTGAGGGACGCGGTGAACCCCTCGGTGGCCCGGAGCACGACGGGGGCCCGTACGGTGCCGTGCGCGGTGATCGCACGGCCCGGTTCAATGGCGGTGACCGGGGACTTCTCATGGATGGTGACACCGAGCCGTTCGACGGTGTCGGCGAGGCCGCGGACCAGGGCGGCCGGCTGCAACCGGGCGCAGTGCGGGGTGAAGGCGGCGGCGGTGACCCCGTCGATACGGATGCGCGCCGCGGATTCGGCGGGAGTGAGCAGCACCGAGTCGGCCACTCCCCACTCATGGTCCTGTTCGACCTTGTGGCGCAGCCGGGTGGCCTGGGCGGGGGTGCGGGCGACGCGCAGGGTGCCGCCCTTGACGATGCCCGCGTCGATGCCCTCGCGGGCGGCCACGTCGATCACCTCGTCCACCGTCTCGTTCATGGCCCGCTGCCAGTCCAGGACCGCTGGTTTGCCGTAGGCCCTGGCCATCCGGTCGCGGGCGCCGGGGATCAGCCCGGAGGCCCAGCCGCCGTTACGGCCCGAGGCGCCGAATCCGGCGAACTCGGCCTCCAGGACGGTGATCCGGAGACCGGGGTCGGCGTGTTTGAGGTAGTACGCGGTCCACAGCCCGGTCAGTCCGGCGCCGACGACGCACACATCCGCGTCGCGGTCGCCGGGCAACGCCGGGCGGGGGGTGGGGAGTTCGGCGAACCAGTGGGCGACGCGGCCGTTGACCGGTGCCGGCCGGCCGGCCGTGGTGGCGGTCATGGATTCCCTTCGCGGCGAAGAGCGGTGGGATGAGTGGCGGTGGGGCCGGGGCGAGGTTCAGACGCCGAGCAGCGGGGGCAGCGCGGCCAGGTCCTTGATCTCCTCGTACGGCTGGAAGGCATCCGAGCCGGGGAAGCCGTAGCGGTTCACCCAGATCCGCCGCATGCCCGGGTACCGCTTGGTCGGCATGATGTCGTACTCCCAGCCCTGGGCGGTGTGGATGATGTCCTCGGGGCCCCGGCCGGTGGCCTTCATGAGGTACTCGAACGCCTGCGGCAGCGGCTTGTAGGCACCGGCCTGCTCGGCGGTGAGCACGTAGTCGAAGTCCACGCCCAGCGCCTCGACGGCGTAGGTGATCAGGTCGTCCTCGCTGTTGGAGAGGATCGCGATGTCGTACTCGCCCTTGAGGCGGCGCAGGGCGTCGGGGACCTCGCGGAAGGGGGTGAACTTCTTGATGGCCTCGATCAGCGCCTCGCCGTCCTCGTCCCGGTACTCCAGGCCGTGCAGCGTCATGACATTGCGCAGGGTGCGGCGGACGACTTCCCGGTAGGGCAGGTACTCGTCCAGGACGCCCTGGAAGCGCATCACATACGCGTCGTGGTGAAACTGCTCGGGGTCGACACCGAGCTCGGCGAGCCGGTCCTTGACGATCTCATGGGTGGCGGTGCGGGTGTCGAAGTTGATGAGCGTGCGGTAGCAGTCGAAGGAGACCAGCTTGCGCATGGGCGAGTCCTTTCCAGTGAACGGTTTTTGCCAGATGGTCAGGCGCGGCTGCTGGCTTCGGCCAGGCCGAGGTTCTTGGTCTCGGGGGCGAGGACGACGGACACCACCAGGCCGATGAGCGTGATGGCCACCCCGATGGCGAGGGTGCCGCGGACCCCGAGGTCGGCGGTGGCCATCGGGAGCAGGAAGGTGCTGGAGGCGGAGCCCACCCGGCTCATGGCGGTGGCGATGCCGACGCCGGTGGCCCGCAGGTCGGTGGGGAACAGCTCGCTGGGGTAGACGAACTGCAGCCCACTGCCCGCCGCTTCGAAGAACTGGAAGGCGGCGAAGAGGCCCACCACCAGGGCCGCGTAGTGCAGTGGCAGCACGGTGAGCGCGATCAGGGAGATGTTGACGCACAGGAAGCTGCCGATGAGCAGCGGACGCCTGCCGATGCGGTTGACCACGACCAGCCCCAGGCCCGTTCCGGCCACCGCGAGCGTGGTGATCAGCGCGCTGGCGCCGAAGGTGCCGGTCACCCCGAAGGACTCCAGCATCTGCGGCTGGAAGGACCGCACCGCGAAGGCCGGCGCCACCTGGCAGATCCAGAACAGCGAGCAGAACAGCACGGGGATCCCGTAGCCACGGCGGAAGATCTCGGCGAGGTTGCCGAGCCCGGAGCCGCCACGCCGGTCCTGGCGGACCTCGGCCAGCAGTTCCTCGGCACTGACCTCCTGGCCGAGGTGGCGGCGTACGACCTCTCTGGCCTCCTCCACCCGGCCCCGCGACGCCAGCCAGCGCGGCGACTCGGGAACGCCCGCCCGCAGAAGCAGGAAGAGCACGGCGGGGACGGCGCCGGAGGCGAGCATCCAGCGCCAGGCGTCGTCGCCGGTGCCCAGCAGCAGCCAGCCGCCCCAGAAGCTGACCCCGTACCCCACCCACCAGGCCAGGACCAGCCCGGACAGGGCGGGGCCGCGCATCCGGCGCGGCACCAGCTCGGTGGTGAGGGCCGAGGCGATCGGGTAGTCGGCGCCGATCGCGATGCCGATGAACAGCCGCAGCACCACCAGCTGCCACGCCTCGGTGACGAAGAACTGCAGCGCGGAGCCGATCACGAACGCGACCAGGTTGAGCACATACATCAGATGGCGGCCCACCCGGTCGGTGATCGGGCCGAACACCGCACCGCCGAGGAAGACACCGACGAGGACGGACGCCGCCACCAGCCCGGTCCACATCGTGTCCAGGTCCAGGGCCGGGGTGATCAGGCTGAGTGCCACCCCCATGATGCCGAGCAGATAGCCGTCGCAGAACGGACCGCCCATCGCGACGGCGACCATCCTGCGGTGGAAGGCGGTGACGGGGGCGTTGTCCAGAGTGGCGGCGGAGCCCTGGAGGGGCTCTCGGGAGGGATCGCGGGACGTTCTGGGAAGGGACATGCTTGCATCTCCTGGGGACGAGGAGGGGCGCTGCGGCGCTGGCCGATGCCGGGGCGGTGGCGGGCCTCGTGGATCAAGCATTCGGTGGACACGCACGGCGGGGTACGCGGTGGGGACGGACGCCTACGGCGGGGGTACCGGCTGCGGGGCGGGTCGCGCCCCGGGGACGGGGATGGGCTCCGGGGAGACGGGGACGGGATGGGCTCCGGAGCGACCGGTGGCGTGTTCCGGCTGGCCATCACCCTGGTTCAGCCGTCGGCCACCGTCAACGTCCACCGTGTTCCGTCCCTCGTCATCGGGTGGACACTCTGTCCGTTGTCCACTGCCGTGGTCTCGGCCACGCTTGAGGCGTCCGCCCGTACCCGTCACGCCCGTGGGAGCCCCGTCATGACCGATGCCACCGCCGCGGCCGCCGTGGGAGCCGGACGTGGCTGACCGGCTGGTCGTTCTGTACCGGGACCATCTGCCGCCCAACCGGGCGCGGATCGAGTCCCTCACCGAGACGGTGTACGCCACCGAGGAGGAGCTGCCGCTGTTCCTCCCCGGCGCGGACGCCCTGCTCGCGTGGTGGCCGCTGACCTCCGCGGTGGCCGGCGCCTGGCCGGACGATCCGGCGAAGGCCCCGCGCTGGGTGCATGTGGCCGCGGCGGGAGTGGAGCCGTTCCTCTTCCCCGCACTGACCGGCAACCCCGAAGTGGTGCTCACCAACGCGCGGGGCGTCTACGACCGGCCCATCGCCGAGTACGTCCTGGGGCTGATCCTCTCCCTCGCCAAGGACTTCCCCGGCACCTGGGAGCATCAGCGCCGCCGGGAGTGGCGGCCCTCGGACAGCGAGCGCATCGGCAACCGTACGGTCCTGGTCTGGGGCACCGGCTCCATCGGACGCGCCGTCGCCCGGCTGCTGCGAGCGGTCGGCATGCGGGTCAGCGGCGCCGGCCGCACACCACGGACCGCCGACCCGGACTTCGGCGTGGTGCACGGCCCGGCGGGCCTGCGCGAGGCGCTGGGCGAGGCGGACTATGTGGTCCTGGCCGCCCCGCTCACCCCCGCCACCCGTGGCATGGTCGACGCGCCCGTGCTGGCGGCGATGAAGCGGGGCGCACGGCTGGTCAACGTCGGACGTGGCCCGCTGGTCGACGAGCAGGCCCTCGTCGACGCCCTGGCCCAGGGCAGGCTGGCCGGGGCGGCGCTGGATGTCTTCACCCATGAGCCGCTGCCGGTGGAATCGCCTCTGTGGGAGATGCCGGGGGTCATCATCTCCCCGCACACCGCGGGCGAGGTCACGGACTGGCGCGCCGACCTGGGCGAACTCTTCCTCGACAATCTGCTCCGACGGCGCGAGGGCCGCCCGCTGCGCAATGTGGTCGACAAGGCCCTCGGCTATGTGGTGGACGGATGAGTGGTGGACGGATGAGACGGCCGCTGACGCCCCCCGCGCGCCAGCGACCGTTTCATCGTTCGGCGCGGACCTGAGGCAGTTCCAGCGCCGAGCCCCCGTGCACGGTGATGCGCACGGGCGTAAGGGTGGTCGCGTCGAGCGTCGGCTCGCCGCTTCCGGTGTTACGGGCGAATCGCGGGTGGGCGCCGCCGCTGATCTGCAGACGGACCCGGTGGCCGGGGGCGAAGCGGTGGGCGGTGGAGCTCATCGGCACAGTGACCTCCAGAGGGTGCGCCGGTGTGGTGGGCAGCCGCACCAGCCCGTCGCACACATTGACCGAGCGGCCCCTTTCGTCGACGTCGCAGAGCCGGGCGAAGACATCGGCGTACCCGGTGTCCGTGGAGATCCGCAGCCGGGCGGCCACCGGGCCGAGGACGTCCATCGGCTCTTTCACCGGCTCACTGGTGAACGTCAGCACATCGGGGCGCCCCTCGAGGTCGCCGTTGTCACGGCTCCCCGCGCTAGCCGAGAGCAGTGGCCCGCCGATGGACGGGGTGGGATCGGCCGGGTCGTAGCGGAAGGCGGCGAGCGGGACGGACGCCTCGGACGGCTGCCGGACGAGCCGCCCGTCACCCGCCGGGAACCACTGGCCGACGGCCGGGGACGGCGGCCACTCGGCGAGGTCCCGCCAGTGCCCCTGACCGCCGATGTGCACCCGCACCGCGGCCGGGCGCAGCCCCGAGGGGTCGTCGCACAGATGCGCGCGCAGCCAGGCGAGGCTTTCGGCGAAGACCTCCGGCCAGCCCTTCTGGAGCGCGGAGGCGTGGGTCCAGGGGCCGACGAGCAGCGAGGTGTCGCAGCCGGACCGGCGCAGTCGGCCGTACTGCTCGAAGGTCTGGTCCACCAGGGCGTCATGCCACCCGCTGATCAGACAGGTGGGGACGCGCGAGGTGGCCGCGACGCCACCCGTGGACGCGCCCTCCCAGAACGGGTCGCCGGCGTCCGGGTGGGACATCACCTCGTCCAGCCAGGGCACTTCACCGCCGAGCCCGCGGACGTACGAGCCGCGCAGCGGCAGCGCCCGGGTCATCTCCGCGAAGTGGCGCCGCAGCCGCAGCGTGGCCCGTACGAAGGGGCCGAACCCCCGGTGCTGGGAGGTCATACCGGAGCCGACGAGCAGCGCGTTCTCCAGTCGCAGGGCGCCGTCGCGGTGGAACAGGGCGTGCGGGTCGTGCAGACCGACCTGCACCACCATCGCCCGCAGCTCCGGCGGCGGATCCAGGGCGAGCGCCCACTGCACATAGCCGAGATAGCTCGGCCCGAGGGTGCCCAGCGCGCCGTTGAACCAGGGCTGGTCGCGCAGCCAGTCCACGGTGGCCCGGCCGTCGGCCGCCTCGTTGCGCCAGAAGTGGAACTCGCCGCCAGAGCCGCCGGTGCCGCGGCAGCTCTGGAGGACGACATGGAAGCCCTGCTCGGCGAAGAGCACGCCGTACATGGGTGACCAGGGCACTCCCCTGCCGTAGGGCGAGCGCACCAGCAGGGTGGGGAAGTCGCCGTCCGCGCGGGGGAAGTAGTGGTCCGTGCGGAGGAGGCTGCCGTCGGCGGCCGGGACCCCGAGGTCCGGCTCCCATCCCGCCTCGTACCGCTTGGCCGGAAGGCCGCGCCAGGTCGCCCTCATCATCCGTGCGGACAGCGGCGGCCTGCCCGAGGGCGCGACCCAGGTGGTTCCGGCCCCGCCGTCCGTGGCCCCGGACACTCCGTCGCGCGTGTGTGACGTCATCCCGCGTTCCCCCTCCACTAATCCCGTACCGCGTACGAGAATAGTAGATGCTTGGATGGATTCCGCAAGTCGCCATGGCGGAGCACGTCGCCATGGCGGGGCACATCGCCATGCGGGGAAGGAGCGATCAGGTCGTGGTGCGCGGTGACGGGTCCGACGCCGGAGGCGTCGACCCCCAGCATCTGTGGCTGAACTCCGACCGCCCCCGCAAGGGGCGCAAACCCGCCTTCAGCCGGGCGGCGATCACCGCCGCGGCGGTCGCCCTCGCGGACGCGGAGGGAATCGACGCGGTCACCATGCGGCGGGTGGCCTCCGAGGTCGGCGCCGGGGTCATGTCGCTGTACAGCTACGCCCCCGACAAGGAGACGCTGCTGCAGCTGATGGTCGACCATGTGAGCGGCGAGCTGTCACCGCCGGACCCGCTGACCGGCGACTGGCGTGCCGATCTGAAGGCCATCGCCCATGCCCAGCGCGCCCTGATGCTCCGCCACCCCTGGCTGCCCACCGCGCTGTTCAACCGCCGCTGGTCCCTCGGGCCCAACACCCTCGCCTTCCTGGAACACGCGCTCGCCGCCCTGCGGCCCACCGCGCTGGACGGCGGTGCGAAGCTGGAGGTGTTCAGCCTGATCACGGGCTTCGCCGCCAGGCTCGTCGCCGACGAGATCGCCCAGGCCGCGCTCTCCGCCTCACCCGAGCGGGCCGCCGCCGAAGCCCGCTATCTCGCCGCGGTGGCCGCCGACGGACACCATCCGGAACTCGCCGAGGCCCTCTCCGCCCCGGCACGCCCGCTCACCCCCGACGCCACGTTCGCCCGGCTGCTCGACCGCATGGTCGACGGCCTGGACGCCGGCTCGTAGGGCGACCCGAAGGGGCGCGAGGCTGTGTCGATATGCGGCTCCGCCGCGGCTGTGTCGATATGCGGCTCCGCCGCGTGGGCGACCAATCACGACGGCGCCGCAGTCGGCCGACGACGCATCGCGACACTTCCAGCGGAGCACTCAGCGGCCCCGGGCCTAGGGGTTGGTCCACGCCTCCGGGTCCTCGGCGAGCCCCAGGACGTCGTCGGGCAGCTTGGCCGCGGCCACCTCCGCGAGGGTCACCTCGCCGAGGATCTTGCGTACGTTGGCCCGTACCGCGATCCACAGCGGCAGCAGCGACTCCGCCGGTCCGCAGTACGACAGCTCGGGCGGGCGCACTCCGCGCACCGACACCAGGGGGCCGTCGACCACCCGGATCACCTCGGCGATGCTGATGGTGTCCGCCGGGCGGGCCAGCCGGTAGCCGCCCTTGCCGCCGCGCTGGCTGGCCACCAGACCACCCCGGCGCAGATCGCCCAGAATCCCCTCGAGGAACTTGTGCGGGATGCCCTGCGCGGCGGCGATCGCCTCGGCCTTGACGGAGGTGTCCCCCTCCGTCGCGGCCAGTTCCAACGCCGCCCGCACCGCATAGTCCGCCTTCGCCGAGATCCGCATGCGCTGATTATCCGCCCCTTGAGCGCCGGGCCGTCAGAAGGGCAGGGTGAACGGGGGGTGCTCGCCGTTGAGGAAGTAGTCCCCGACCTCGTGGAGCCGGTGGGCGACGGGGTCGTAGAGGGTGTGGGTGCGCGCGTTGCGCCAGAAGCGGTCGAATCCGTAGGCCGAGGAGGCGGAGCGGGCGCCGACGACGTCCAGGGCGCGGGCGGTGGCGTCGTGGGCGGCCCGGGAGGCGGCGGCCTCGGCCGCGGCGGCGAGCACGGTGATCTCGGCGCATTCGTCGTCGGTCAGGTCCTCACCGCGCACCAGCCCGCCGTCCAGGGCCTCCAGCGCCTGGTCGGCGAGGGCGGCGGCGGAGAAGGTGGCGACGGTGAGCTCCCCGTAGGTGGTCAGCGCGTACGGATCGCGCGGGGAGGTGTGCGGCCAGGGCGCGTGCACCGCCCTGGTGTACTCGCGGGCCTCGGCGAGCACCCCCTGCGCGATCCCGAGACATATCTGCGCCGAGACCAGACGGCCGGTCGGCGCGGCCAGCCCGCTGAACGGCGAGAGGGTGTCCTCGTCCCAGGAGAGCGGGCCGAGCACCGCGTCATCCCCGACCGGGACCGCGTCGAACTCCACGCTTCCGCCGGCCGCCAGCCGCTGCCCGAAGGTGTCCCCGTCGTCGCCGCACACCACGCCGGGGTGGGCGGTGTCGACGAGCACGGCCAGCGGTTCGCCGGTGTCGGCGTGGGTGACGCGGACGGCCAGCCGGTCGGCGACCAGCACGCCGGTGGCGTACCCCTGGCGCCCGTTCACCAGCCGGCCGTCCCTCCCTGAGGTGAGCGTCAGCCGCGGTTCGCACGGGGCGAGACCGCCGCCCCAGCACCACTGCCCGGCCGCCGACTCGCGCTCCACCCGGGCGGCGAGATCGGCCCCGCCGAAGAAGCGGGCGCTGAAGGACAGCAGGTAGTGGCAGCCGAGCACCTGGCCGATCGCGCCGTCGGCCGCGGCGATCTTCCGTACGACGGCACAGGCCGTTGACCAGCCCGCTCCCCCGCCGCCGTGCTCGACGGGGATCAGCAGCGCCAGCAGCCCCGCCTCGCGGAGCCGGGCGATCTCGTCGTACGGCGTCTTGCCGGCCTGGTCGCGGAGCACCGCGGGCCGGGGGGGGTCGTCCGCCCCCCCCGCCGGGGAGCGCCACCCCCCACCCCCGGCCGGGGCCCCCGCCCCCCCCCCCCCCACCCGCA
>NZ_JBHYVB010000027.1:0-10064 GCF_042750115.1 Streptomyces sp. NPDC059455 | reverse complement strand
CCCCGCGGCGGGGCGCGGGTTTTTGTGTTGGTCGGGTGTGTGGGCGGGGGGGGCGGGCGCCCCGGTGTGGGGGGGGTGGCCGCCCCCCGCCTCGCCGGCGATCCGCAGCCACCACGCGCGGTCGGGCGCCTCGGCCGCCGCATCCACCACCGTCACGCCCGCTCCCCTCCATCCGGCCGGACTTCATCATTCCCTATTTTTCCAGTAGGGAAAATAG
Source organism: Streptomyces sp. NPDC059455 (assembly GCF_042750115.1). NCBI lineage: Bacteria > Bacillati > Actinomycetota > Actinomycetes > Kitasatosporales > Streptomycetaceae > Streptomyces > Streptomyces sp. NPDC059455. The sequence goes on along the minus strand of NZ_JBHYVB010000027.1, from coordinate 9,847 downwards.
GGAACTTGGCGGCGGGCGCCCAGTGAGCGATGTTCGGCATATGCCAGTGCTACGTTTGTCCGAGAACGCCCTATTCCGTGAGTGAGGTCCTGGGATGGCGGAGCGGCGCGGAACATACGCGGTGGGGCGCTCCCATTCATGGGGCGATGAACGACTGTCCCTCCTCTCGGCGGTCGGCACCGCGCTCACCGACCGCGAGGTGATGCAGCACGCCCTGGACCAGGCGGTCTCCGAGCTGGGCGGACTCGCGGGCCTGGTGCACTGGTCCTGCGGCCCGGCGGGGAGCCGTACGCTGCGCCTGGTCCTCGCCAGCGGGCTGCCGCTGCCCGCCCTCGGCGGCTGGGAGGAGATCCGCCAGGACGAGGCCCCTCAGGCCCCCGCCCGAGCCGTGCGGGACAACCGCTTCGTATGGCTGCCGGCGGCGTCCGGCGAAGCCGCGGGGCCCGGCCGAGCCCCCGGGGCCGGGGAGACCGCCAAGCCAGGGGAGACCGCCCGCGCCGCCTCCGGGAGCCTTCCGGCGGCGACCACGGTGGCATCCGTTCCGCTGACCGGGCCGGACGGGCCGGTGGGCGCGCTGTCCGTCCTCACCGGCCCGCGGGAGCCGACCCCGGAGCAGACCGCCTTCCTCGAGGCGGTGGGGCGCTGGGCGGAGCGCCGCCTCTCGCGCTCGGGGGCCGGCGTCGGTGACTGCGACGAGTACCCGTGGTGGCAGCAGCGGCCGGGCGGCTCGGTGGTCCAGCAGTCCCTGGACGCGGTCAAGGCCGGCTCCTGGGAATGGGGCATCCACACCGGTGAGATGCGCTGGGACCGGGCGGGGCTGACCCTTCTCGGCCTCCCCGGCGGCTACGAGCGGCGGATCGAGAGCTGGCTCGACCTCATCCACCCCGAGGACATGCCGCGGGTGATGGCCGCCACCGAGAAGTCCCTGCGCGAGCGGAGCGGCTACGAGGCCGAGTACCGGGTCCGCCGCCCCGACGGCACCACCGGCTGGGTGCAGAGCCGCGCCCGTCTCGAGCTCGACGAGAACGGCGAGGCCGTGCGCATGCTCGGGAAGGTCTGGGACACCACCGAGAGCCGAATGGCTCGGGAGTCGGTGGGGCAGGCACTGCGGTACATGAGCGACGCGTTCTTCGCGGTGAACCGGGACTGGCGGATCACCTTCCTCAACGTCGAGGCCGAGCGCCTGGTCGGACCGGCCGGAGAGGTGCTCGGCCGGCCGCTGTGGGAGGGCCCCGCGGGCACGGTCCCCGAGTTGGAGGACCGCTGCCGGCGTGCCGCCGCCGACGGCAGGCCGACCGGGTTCGACATCCGGTGGCCCACCGACGACCGCTGGTACCACATACGGCTGGTGTCGGTCCCCGATGGGCTGACGGCCTATCTCACCGATGTCACCGAACGGCGCACCCAGGCCGCGCGGCGCGCGGCGACCGAGCACCTCGGCGCCGAACAGGCCGCCAGGATCAGCGAGTTGGGCAACGCGCTCGCCGACGCGGTGACCACCCAGGACGTCGTCCAGGTCATGGCCGCCCATGTGCTGCCGCCGTTCGGCGCCTCGGGTCTGCTGATGCTGTGTCTGGAGGGCGGCCGGCTGAACGTGGTGGGGTCCGTGGGGTATCCCCGGGCCTTCCTCAGCAAGGTCGACGGGGTCCCGGCATTCGGGGGCTACCGTCTGCTCAACGAAGTGCTCGGCTCGCGCCGGCCGTGCTTCATCTCCTCGACCGAGGAGTACGAGCAGCTGTTCCCCGATCTGACCGGCAACCCCGCCATCGCCCGGAAGAACGCCTGGGCCGTGCTCCCCCTGATCGCCTCCGGCAACGCCATCGGCACCTGCACCGTCTCCTTCGACGAGCCCCGCCACCTCTCCGCCGACGAGCGCACCCTGCTCACCGCCCTGAGCGGAATGATCGCCCAGGCGCTGGCCCGGGCCCGGCTCTACGACACCGAGCACGCCCGCGCCCAGGCCCTCCAGCGCGGTCTGCTGCCCCGGGTCCTGCCCTCCCTGGCCGCCCTCACCCCCGCCGTGCGCTATCTGCCCGCCAGCAGCGGTACGGACATCGGCGGCGACTGGTACGACGTGATCCCGCTGTCCGCGGAGCGGGTGGCCCTCGTCATCGGCGATGTGATGGGCCACGGTCTGGCGGAGGCCGCCACCATGGGGCGGCTGCGCACCGCCGTGCACACGCTCGCCAACCTCGAGCTGCCTCCCGAGGAGGTCCTGGCCCATCTGAACGAGGTCGTCAGCGATCTGGGCGACGACTCCTTCGCCACCTGTCTGTACGCGGTGTACGACCCCATCACGGGGTACTGCTCGCTCGCCCGCGCCGGTCATCCCCCGCCCCTGATCGTGCGCCCCGACGGCAGCGTGGAGTGTCTGGAGCCGACGCCCGATCCACCGCTGGGCGCCGGGGAGCCCCCGTTCTCCACGGTGGATCTGCGGTTGCCCGACGGCAGTCTGCTGGTGATGTACACGGATGGCCTGGTGGAGTCCGCGGCGCGCGACATCGACACCGGTATCGCCGAGTGCACCCAGGTACTGACCAGCGAGTACGGCCGGCTCCTCACATGCCCTCCGCCCCGTCCCCGTACCAGCGGCCGCAGGGCGGGCGGGACGCACGGGACGGACCACGACCGGCTCGACCGGCTCTGCGACCTCCTGGTCGGGGCCATGCTGCCCACGAAGCGGCTGACCGCCGACGACACCGCCCTGCTGATCGCCCGGCTCCACGGGCTGGCGTCCGGGAACACCGCCGGGTGGCCGCTGCCGGAGGACCCGGTGGCCGCCGGTCTCGCCCGCGCCCATGTGCGCGAACAACTCGAGGCATGGGGTCTCGACGAGCTGGTCACGACCACCGAACTGCTGGCCAGCGAACTCGTCGCCAATGTCGTCCGGCACGCCAGGGGGCCGACCCGGCTCCGGCTGATCCGCGGCAGATCGCTGATCTGCGAGGTCTCGGACGCCAGCGCCACCACCCCCCGGATCCGCCGGGCCGCCGAGACGGACGAGGGAGGCCGGGGGCTGCAACTGGTCTCCGCGCTCTCGCAGCGCTGGGGGACCCGCTACACCGCCGAGGGCAAGTGCATCTGGACGGAACAGCCCATCGCCTGGACCGGCGCATCGCCCTGAGGCCGCCCCAGGGTCCGGCGTGCGTCAGCCGATGGCCGGCTCGCCGCCCCGGGCATCCAGGATGGTGCCGGTGATGTAGCTCGCCCGCGAGGAGACGAGGAAGAGCACGGCTTCGGCGATCTCCTCGGGCGCCGCGGGCCGGTCCAGAACCGTGGCGCGCGCCACGGTCCGCAGGGCCTCCTCCCCCATCTCGGAGGTGCCCGGCGTGCGGACCGGGCCCGAACGGACGGCGTTGACCCGGACTCCCCGGCCACCGAACTCATCGGCCCACACCCGGGTCAACAGCTCCAGCGCCGCCTTCGAGGCGCCGTACGCCCCGGCGTTGCGGGCGGGGGCACCGGCGGCCATGGTGCTGAGGTTGACGATGGCCCCGTGGCCCCGGGCGGCCATACCCGGTGCGAGCCGCCCGACCAGCAGAAGCGGTGCGCGGGCGTTGATGGCCATATGGACGTCGAACATCTCGGACGAGGTCCCGGCGGTGTCCGCGAACCGGTAGACACCCGCGTTGTTGACCAGGATGTCCACGTCCCCCGCCTCGGCGGCCAGCCGCCGCACATCGTCGGCCTCGGCCAGATCCGCCGCCACGAACCTGGCCGCAGCGCCCGTCGCGGACACCTCCTGGACCACCTCCGCGCCCCGGCGCGCGTCCCGGCCGTGAACGACGACCTCGGCCCCCAGCGCCCCCAGCCGCAGGGCCACGGCCCGGCCGATCCCCGCCGTGGCGCCCGTGACCAGGGCCGTGGCACCGGACAGCTCACCACTCATGCGGACACTCCTCACCGTAGGCCGGACGCCGATCCACACCACACGCACCGGATGCTTACCGCACCCGTCCCCACCGGGCCGTACGGCTCGCCGTCCCAGGGGCCGAACGGACGTCCACGCGGCGCCGCCGGACGGCGCCGGGCCGACCTCGGCTTCGCCCATGGCACCGAGGTCTCCGAGAACGCCGAGGACACGATCTTCCGCGTGGCGCTCGTCTTTGCTCTACTGCGGGGATGCGGGAAACATCGTCAACCGGCCATGTGGCCCTGGTGACGGGGGCGAACCAGGGGATCGGCGCCGCCACGGCACGCGCGCTGGCGGCCCGCGGGGTCGCCGTGCTCTGCACCTATCTGCGACCGCCGCCCGGCAGCGGTGAGGGGGACGCCCCGGATCCGTACCACGCCGCGCGATCCACCGACGGTGAAGAGGTCGTGGCGGAGATCCGCCGCGCCGGAGGGCGGGCCGAGGCTTTTGAGGCGGACCTCGGCGACCCGGCGGTTCCGGAACGGCTCTTCGACCTCGCCGAGGACCGTCTGGGCCCGGTCGACATCCTGGTCAACAACGCCTCGGGGTGGATCCAGGACACCTTCACCCCCGATCCGGCCGACCGGTTCGACCGGCCGCTGCGCCCCGTCACCGCGGAGACCTGGTCCCGGCAGTTCTCGGTGGACGCGATGGCGCCCGCGCTGCTGATCGGCGAGCTGGCCCGCCGCCACCGGGCACGCGGTGCCGACTGGGGACGGATCGTGGGCCTCACGTCGGGAGGGGATCTCGGTTTCCCCGGAGAGGTGTCCTACGGCGCGGCGAAGGCCGCCCAGACCGACTACACCCTGTCGGCGGCCGCGGAGCTGGCCGGTCTCGGCATCACGGCCAATGTGGTGCGGCCGCCCGTGACCGACACCGGGTGGGTCACGGACGAGGTCCGGCGGTTCGTCGCCGCGAGCCCCACCCATTTCCATGTCGCCGATCCGGCCGAGGTCGCGAAGACCATCGTCTTCCTCGCCTCGGACGAGGCCGCGCTCATCACCGGAAACGTCATCACCCTTCGCTGACAAGGATCGCCAGAGGGAGTGCAGAAGTGACTGACACGGGAACACACGGACGTCGGCGCAGCGCGGCCTGGTTCGGTGCGGAGGGCCGGTCCGGGATGGTCTATCGGTCCTGGATGCGCAACCAGGGCTACACCGGTGAGGTGTTCGACGGCCGTCCGGTGATCGGCATCGCCACGACGTGGTCGGAGCTGGCGCCCTGCAACAGCCATCTGCAGCGGGTGGCGGAGTCGGTGAAGCGCGGGGTGTGGCAGGCCGGTGGCTTTCCGCTGGAGTTCCCCGCGATGGCGCTGGGCGAGACGCTGATGCGGCCCACCGCGATGCTGTACCGCAATCTGCTGGCCATGGAGGCCGAGGAGCTGATGCGGGCCAATCCGCTGGACGGTGTGGTGCTGCTGTCCGGCTGTGACAAGACCACTCCGGGTCTGCTGATGGCGGCCTCCAGCGTCGATCTGCCGGCCATCATGGTCACCGGCGGCCCGATGCTGAACGGCAAGTACCGGGGCGGGGACGTGGGTTCGGGCACCCAGGTGTGGCGGTTCGAGGCCGAGTTGGCGGCCGGGCGGATGACCCAGGAGGAGTGCTTCTTCGCCGAGGGCTGCATGGCCCGGTCCAACGGGCACTGCATGACCATGGGCACCGCCTCCACCATGGCGTCGATGGCCGAGGCACTCGGTATGCAGCTGCCCTATTCGGCGAGCTGGCCGGCGGTGGACTCGCGGCGGTACGAGACGGCGCAGCGCGCCGGGCAGCGGATCGTGGCCATGGTGGAGGAGGATCTGCGGCCGTCGCAGATCATGACCCGGGAGGCGTTCGAGAACGCGATCCGGGTCAACGCGGCCATCGGCGGCTCCACCAACGCGGTGATCCATCTGCTGGCCATCGCGGGGCGGTTGGGGGTGCCGCTGGCTCTCGACGACTTCGACGCGCTGGCCCGGGAGGTGCCCACGCTGGTCGATCTGCAGCCCTCCGGACGGTTCCTGATGGAGGACTTCTGCTACGCCGGTGGGCTGCCGGTGGTGATGCGCGAGTTGGGCGCGCTGCTGCACCCGGAGCCGACCACGGTGACCGGCCGTACGGTGGCGGAGAACGTCGCCGACGCCGAGTGCTGGAACCGTGAGGTGATCCGGACGCTGGACGACCCGTTCCAGGAGGCGGGCACCGGCACCGCCGTACTGCGCGGCAATCTCGCGCCGAACGGCGCGGTGATCAAACAGTCCGCCGCATCGCGCCATCTGCTCACCCACCGGGGCCAGGCCCTGGTGTTCGACACCCCGGAGGACTACCTCGCCGTGCACGCGGATGAGGACCTGCCGGTGGACGAGCACACCGTGCTGGTGATCCGGGGCAGCGGCCCGCGCGGCTACCCGGGCATGCCCGAGGTGTCCAATGTGGTGCTGCCGCCCAAGTTGCTGCGCAAGGGCGTGGAGGACATGGTGCGCATCTGTGACGGCCGGATGTCCGGCACCGGCTTCGGCACGGTGGTGCTCCATGTGTCCCCCGAGTCCGCCGTGGGCGGCCCGCTGGCGCTGGTGCGCGACGGCGACTGGATAACCCTGGACGTCCCGGCGCGCACGCTGACCCTGGACGTGGGCGAGGAGGAGCTGGAGCGCCGACGGGCCGCCTGGGAGCCCCCGCCGCCGGTCGCCGACCGGGGCTGGAGCAGGCTCTACACCGAGCATGTGCTGCAGGCGGACCTGGGCCTTGACCTGGACTTCCTGGTCGGTGGCAGCGGGCATTCGGTGCCCCGCGAATCCCACTGACCACTGACTCTCACGGTCGTGTGGTGGTCCGCCTACGGATCACCGCACGACCGTCCGTACGATCACCGCGCAGCGGCCATCAGCGGGCCAGGAGCCTGCGCAGCCACCGCAGCCGAGCCGCCCGCGCGTCCCCCGAGACGGCCGCCCGCGGTGCCATGCCCGAGAATCCGTGGAAGGCACCGGGCCAGACGTGCAGTTCGGCCTCTCCCCCGGCCCGCCAGATGCGGCCGGCGTAGTCGACGTCCTCGTCGCGGAAGGTTTCCGCGGCCCCCACGTCGATGAACGCGGGAGGCAGACCGGACAGATCCGTCGCGCGGGCCGGTGCGGCGTAGGGCGAGACGTCGTCGGTCCCGCGTGCGGCGCCGAGCAGTGCCGTCCATCCGGCCTCGTTGGCGGCCCTGTCCCACACCCCGACACCGGCCATCTGCCGGGCGGAGGGCGTGTCGTTGCGGTCGTCCAGCATGGGGCACATCAGCAGCTGGCCGAACAGGGCGGGGCCACCGCGGTCCCGGGCCAGCAGGGCGACGGCCGCGGCGAGACCGCCGCCCGCGCTGCCGCCCACGACGATGACGCGCCCGGGGTCGATGCCCAGCTCGGCGGCGTGTTCGGCCGTCCAGGCCAGACCGGCGTAGCAGTCCTCGACCGGCCCGGGGTGCTGGGTCCCCGGCGCCAGACGGTACTCGACGGAGACCACGGAGAGCCCCAGTTCCTGGGCGAGGTCGAGCATCTCCGGCAGGCCCGTGCGGTTGTCCCCGACCGTCATGCCACCGCCGTGGATGTGGTAGAGCACCGGCACCTCAGTGGCCGCGCCCGCCAAGCGGCAGATCAGGAGGGAGACGTCCGGCGCGCCCACCGGGCCGGGGACGGACCGCTCCTCGACCCGGAAGACCCCGTCGCGCTCCAGGGCCTCGTTCGTCACCGGCTCCATCCCGGGCACGTCCCGCGGGGGTGTCGCACCCGGATCGGCCCCGGAGCCGCCGGGCGGCAGCAGCTCGTTGATGGCCGCGAGCGCCGTGGCGAGTTCCGGATCGAACGGCGGCGGTGGCCCGAGCGGTGCCGTGACCGCCCGGTCCGGCGAGGTGTGCTCCATGGTCGGCTCCCAGAGTGGTGGCAGCGAGAACTCCTACGGCCGACCGCCCGCTGCCCCAAGATCAGCAGCCGCCCGGCGGATTCTACCGACCGAGTGGCGGAGCGGAAGGGCGGGCTGACGATTGGTCAGTCATCAGCCGTTCCAGCTCTCGTCGTACGGATCGCGCGGGGCCGGGACCGGCCTGGACCGGCTGACCTCGAGGTACGGGATGGCGCCACCGCCCACCGGGTCCTTGGTCCGCTCGCGGGTGTAGGTGCCGATGACCTGGAGCCAGGTGTCGGGTTCCAGCACCGCGGGGATCCGCCCGGTCAGGCCGATCTTGACGGGCTGGGCGTCGGCGGCGCAGCAGTTGAGCGCCATCCGGACGAGGTAGGGGGCGCCGTGGCCGTCGAGGGCGACAAAGCCGGTGATCTTGACCCTCCGGTGCCCAAGGGAGCGCCCGTGGTCGTACACCGCGCGCCCGGCGTAGTCGGCCACATTGAGCGGCAGCGGGTCCCCGGCGGGGAGGGCGGGGAAGCCCCAAGGGCGTTGCAGCGCCGTGCCGGTGTGCATGGCGGTGTACGAGCCGAGCGCGGGCGGCGCGACCAGGATGAGGGCGAACAGCGGGAGCACGAGCAGCCAGGAGACACGTGGTTCCCGGTGGGCGTGGCCGCCTTCGCCTTCCCCCGCGTCCTCACCGGCCGGGCGCGGCCGCCGCTCGTACCAGACGGTGGCGACGGCGGCCGCCATCAGGACGACACCCGCCGCGAGGAGCAACGGGCGCAACCCCGCCTTCACATAGCGCAGATAGAGGTCGGTGGATCCGGCCCGCAGTACCGCCCCGCCGACCAGGAACAGCACGATCGCCTGAGCCTTCCGGTTCACAGCAGCACCGCCCCGGCCAGGGTCGACACCAGGACGGCGAGAACGAAGGTGGCGGGCGCGAACCGCAGCGCGAACCCGCGGCCGAACGTGCCGGTCTGCATGGCGAACAGCTTCAGGTCGATCATCGGCCCGACGACGAGGAACGCCAGCCGGGCGGTGAGCGAGAACTGCGACAGGGACGCGGCCACGAAGGCGTCGGCCTCGGAGCAGATCGACAGCAGCACCGCGAGGACCGCCAGGGCCAGGATCGACACGACCGGGTCATCGGCGGCGCCGCGCAGCCAGCTCGCCGGCACCACGGCCTTGAGGGTGGCCGCGGCCATCGCGCCGACGACGAGGAAGCCACCGGCGTGCATCACATCGTGGCGTACGGACGCCCAGAACGCGGCGCCCTTCCCATGGCCGTGGAAGGCGGGGCGGGCCGGTGGGCGCAGCCAGTCGGCCCGCCCCAGCCGCTGCCACAGCCAGCCCATCGCACACGCCACGAACAGACTCGCCACGAACCGGGCGAACACCATCTGCGGCTGGCGGGGGAACGCGACGGCGGTGGCGGTCAGCACGATCGGGTTGATCGCCGGGGCGGACAGCAGGAACGCCAGCGCCGCCGCCGGGGTGACGCCCCGGCGCACCAGCGCCCCGGCCACCGGTACGGAGGCGCATTCACAGCCGGGCAGCACCGCCCCGGCCATGCCCGCCACCGGCACCGCGACGGCGGGCCGCCGCGGCAGCGCGCGGGCGAAGAACGACGGCGGTACGAACACCGCGATGAGCGCCGACAGCAGCACCCCGAGCACGAGGAAGGGCAGGGCCTGAAGGACCACCGCGGTGAACACGGTCATCCAGCTCTGCGCCACCGGAGCCGACAGCGCCCGGCGGACCGGCCCCTGCGCGACCACCACGAGGAGCAGCAGCATGATGAGGCCGAGGGAGGAGTCGAACCGCCCGCCCCGCGGCTCGCCCGCGTCGCGGCGGCCGGCCCCGGTCGGGGCCGGTTCGGTCGTAGTGGTCACGGGTGAGGTACCTCCGGCGTCGAGGGTGCGTGGCGCGGTTCCCCGCCCCCTCCAGTACGCCGGTTCGGGCCCGTGTGCTCACCGCGGCCACCATGAGCCGGAAGTCAGAGCCTGTGTCATATCCCCGGTCGGATCAGCGTGCGTGCCAGGCGTCGCACGCCCCGCCGGGGCTATGACCTGTC
>NZ_JBHYVB010000026.1:73676-83551 GCF_042750115.1 Streptomyces sp. NPDC059455 | reverse complement strand
GCGTCCGCCCCGGGACCGCGGGGTCCAACCGGCGATCACGACGGATCCGCTCAAAGATCCGCTCACGCGACCTATACACACGGGCTCCTGACACGACCGTGATCAAGACCCCACAGTCTGACGCCGCCAAACAGCCCAACCCGCCCATTACGCCAACAGCGGCATGTCACACACCATCACACAGGGTGGCTCTCAATCTCGTTGCCGAAACAGCGGCTCCCGATCTCGCCGCCCCACTGGCTCCCGTTCAACCTGTCAGAAACATCGCTGCCCTATGGGGCGACGCCGACCCCAGCAAGACGAGTGATGTCCTCAACCTGATCCAGCGCGCCGACCAGGCCGCCCCATACGAGTTCCTCAAGTTCCTGCCCTCCGAGGCGATGCAGGGCGACGAGGAGGACGCGGAGCGTACGCCGCTGGGCATCCCCATCGGCCCAGTCGACTATCCCGTGCACGGCGCGCACTGCGAATCAGACGACATTGTCGAGCTGGCGACCGTGCGCGGCGAAGCGCTCTGACCCTGTTACGCGCCCCGGGGCCGAGTCGACCGCCCCGGGCGCTCCGTTCCCCGAACCGGAGCCATCCCGTGCTGAACCCCGCCACACCCAAGCAGCTCGCCGCCCTGGACGCCCTGCTATGCCCCTCGCCCCCGCCGACGATCGCAGTGGCCATGGACGCCGCCGATGTGCACGCCGAGACGACCCGCGGACGCCACACTACGGAAGGACTCGGCGCCTACTGCCGCACCGCGCTGCCGCTGATCCTGCGCCGCCTGCTGGCCGTCGAGTCCGACCTGATCGCCCTGCGGTCCGCGGTTGCCGGACACGTCGCCTCTGCGGACCAGGGCAACGACCCGACGCCCGGAGAGCTGCTCGAGGGCCTCAAGCGCCGCGGGATCGACCTGCGGCCCGATGTCGCGGCTGCGGCCGCGTTGCTCGAGGCCGAGGCTCACGCCGCGGCGTTCGGCTGACCCCGGAGCGGAGCACCCGCGCATCGTTCAGGTTCTCGGGCGCGCCCGGTCCCGCTGCTGCTGGTGGGGCCGGGCGTTGCGCTACATCGATGAATGACAAGCCGCAGGAAATTGCCGCCGGAATTCTACTGTTCAACGAATGCAAGATTTACCTAGGTGTATCATTCGAAGTGTTGGTGGAGAGCAACCACCCGACGGCCACGAACAGAGGAACACCAGATGAGGACCCTGCCTCCTGCGGTAGCTACCGCCGTTCACGTCGCCACCCTCGCTCGCAAGGCCGGTCTGCCGATCCCCCCGAAGGTGTTTGCCGTCCTCGAGACGGCCGCCGCCCCGTGGCCCGCCGAGTGGCTGCTCGCCCCGCTCCCCGGCGACCCGATCCGCGTGGTGGAGTTATTCGCGGGCCCCGGCGGCTGGTCCGAGGGCATCGCCACCGTCCTGGGCATCAGGGTCGATGCCGTCGGCGTGGACATTTCCCCGGACGCCTGCGCCACCGCCCGCGTCGCCGGACACCGGCGCGTCTGCGCCGACATCACCACGCTGGACCCCGAGCACATCGCCCTGCGCTACACCGCAGCGGTCATCATCAGCCCGCCCTGCCCCGCCTTCTCCCCCGCAGGCAAGCTCTCCGGCCTGGAAGCCCGCAACATTCAGATCCTGTGCGACGCCATCGCCTACGTGGGTGAAGCCGCCGGGTTCATACCCATGGAGTGGCACCACAACGACTACGACGGGGAATGCGAGTGCGTCCCGGACGACCCGGACGGCAAGGGATGCCACGGCGACGGCTTCGCCCCGCGCTCCGGCGCCACCTGGGACGAAGTCCGCGAGATGGCCGCCGACGTGAGCGATCCGCGCATCGCCCTGATGCTGGAGGTCGTCATCTGGCCGCTCGCACTGCAGGCCGCTGGCGCGCCGATCCGCTGGATGGCCATGGAGCAGTCCAGCAACCTGCCCGAGGACATCCTCGACGACCTGTCCTGCGAGTTCTCGTGCGCCGAGTGGTTCTACACCAGCCGCGAAATCATGGAGGCTGCCGACTATGGCCTGCCGTCCCGCCGCAAGCGCGTCTACATGATCGCTTCCCGCGTCTACACGCCCACTGTCACCCGCCGCATCCGGCCGCTCTCCACCACCTCCATGGCGCAGGCCCTCGGCTGGCAGCCCGGCGAGTTCGTCAACACCCGCGGCAACCGGCCCATCGACCCCAAGACCGGCCGTGCCAAGGGTGGCAACACGTTCTCTGCCGACGGCCCGTCCTGGTGCCTCACCGGCAAGTCACGGACCTGGAAGCGCGAAGGCGACGGTCTGCGGCTCACCAAGTCGGAGGCCGGTCTCCTCGTCGGGTTCCGCCGCTCCTACCCGTGGCAGGGCAGCCGCACGAGCGCCTTCCAGCAGGCCGCCGACGTCGTCTCCCCGGTCATGGCCGCCATCGTCCTGTCCGGCATGTTCGGCGCCCTGGGCGAGGCCCTGGTACGCGACTACCTCGCCCAGCTCTACGACATGGACGACATGCTCGCCCCGGACAGCTACGACCTAGCCACCTGACCCCAGGCCGCGCCCGGCCCCCGCCCACCCGGCGGGGGCCGCCGCCGTTCCCGGGCGCTGTAACAGTCGCTCCAGGCCCGCCGTTCCCCCCAGCATGAGCACCCTCGCCCCGTCCCTCCCCGAGTACAACGCGGCCTTCTACCCGTTCGGACCGTTCGTCGTCCTGACCGCGACAGTCACCGTGGACGGTGAGCCGGTCACGGTCCAGCAGCAGGTAGACCGCGCCGTGTGGAAGCGTATTGACGCAGATCCACCGCTCCGCGCCGACTACGAACGCAGACTGCGCTACGAGCTCGCCGTGGCCCTGGTGGACCGTCTCGCCCCGGCCGTCAGCGTGTACGAACCCGCCCCGCCGGGCGACGTGGTGTCCAACGCTCTGTCGCGCGCCGACGCCGCGATGCGGAACGAGCCGGAGCCCGAGCACTGTCGGTCACGCGAACTAGGCTCCGAAGGATGAGCACCATCCCCCCTTCCCTCGAGCAGGCCTCCGCCGGGGAGGAGAAGTTCGCCCCCGCGACTTCCCCCAGAAGCTGAGGGACGCGCAGCGCCGGGCCACCGAGCTGTACGCCGAGCTCCGCGCCTTCCAGGCCGAGCTCCCCTGGTCGCGTGAGCCTCACGAGGGAGGGGGCCGGAGGTGAAGGAGCGGGGTCGGGAGCGAGCCGGCCACGAGGCCTCCCCCGGATGGTCCCCGGCCGAAGCCGCGGCGTACGACAAGCTGTGGAGGACCTGCGGAAAGCGACGGCCGCGGTACAGGCGCACGGCTGGTGGAAGACCTGCCGGGACCACGGGGCCCAGAGGCCGGATCTGGTGGCCGTCCGTCAGGCACTCCGCGAAGGGCGCCGCCCCTCTCTCTCGCGGGGACGTCAAGCAGACCGCCTGAACGGCCCGTACGCGACCGATCCTGTCCCCGGAGGCCCGAGAGCACGGAAGGGGTACAGGGCGGCCCGTACGGGGCGCCCCCGCTCGAGAGGCCCTCCCATGGACTCCCCCCGCACCTACCTGGTCATCATCCCCGGCGCACTGTTCGGCCCCGGCCGCCGCATAGTCTTCCGCAGCTCCCGTCCGGTCGGTTCCGTCGTCTCCGGCGTTGTCGACGGCCGCCCCGTCCGCGTTCTGCTCACCGACACCCCGCTGAACGGCGGTCTGTTCGTCGCCGAGTTGCAGGACCTCTACCTGTAGCCGCGCGCCGTCTGTGCCGCGCCCGGTGGGACCCGAGCGCGGCAGCTCCCCGGCTCAGGTCAGCACGAGGAGACGGACAGACGGACCAAGTTGAGCAGCCCGCGGGCCAGCCCGCCAGCCAACGTGGCGGAAGCGGCGTAGAACGCTGCTTGCCCGAGGCCCTGGACAAGACGATGGCGGGCGCGTCGCCGCTTCAGGTCGGGGCGGTGCGTACGGTGGGACATGACGGTCTCCGTTCAGGGGATGAGTCGGCTGCCCCCGCACCGCTTGTTCCTGGCAGGGATCCGGTGCGGGGCGCAGTTTCTGCTAGCCCCAAGCCTTATGGCTGACGTCCGCTGAATGCAGCTCCCGGAGCTCGAATCTCGGTGTAAGTTCGGCGCCATGAACGGGAATCGGGTCACCCCGTGGGTCGAGGGGACTGTGGCCGATCTGGTCGCCGACGCTCTCGCTCTGGGGGTGAAGGCCAGTCCCAGGATGGTGACCTCCTGGGTCGAGGACGGGGTGCTCGCCAACCCTGACCCGCGCAAGACCAGCGCGCACGGCAGCGACCCGCGGGTCTTTCCCCGCGAGCAACGCGAGTTGTTCGCCAGACTTCTGCAAGCTCGCGAGCGCTCCCCGCTGGGGCGTATCCCGCAACGCTCGCTGGTCCGTGTCGTGCTGTACCTGTGGCTGATCGACGACACGGTGGTCCTCACCCCGCAGGCGCGCCGAGCCTTGCGGACCCATGCGCGGGCCGCTGGCCAGACGACCGCCGTGAGACGACGCGAGAACGTCCGCGCCATCGTCGAGCAACTCGCCCACCCCTCAGCCACCCTCAAGCAACGGCGCGCCGCTCAGCACGTCATCGAGGAGGGCGAGCGGACCGGGCGGATCGACGTGGACAGACTGACGGCGGTCCTCACGGAGCTGTACTCGCCCTGGCCAGTCCAGCCCGGCATTCCGAGGATCGAACGAGCCCTGCCCGGCCCGTTCGGGCCCGTCCCCGTCCAGCACCACATCGCCATGTGGAAGGCCCGACAGCAGACGATCAGCCGCCTCCGGCACGAGGAGATCGACGAAATCGAGCTCGCCCGCGTGCGCGCCGTCTTCCGGCGGATGTGGGCCGACTACCAGGCCCGTCGGCCCGCCCTGGCGACCATCGGCGCCGGAGAGTTCGCGGCGTACTTCGCAGAGCCCGACGCCATGGAGGGCCGCGCCATCGAGGCGGTCGATGCCTTCGTGGGAACGCTCGCCGGCGAACTCGGGCTGATCGAAGCCGCGTCCCATGCCGCAGAGACGGCACGCCTCAGACTGGCGCGCTGACCGCCTCGCCTACGCGCGACGGGGCATCTTCCGGTACCCCTCGTCGGCCGCCCTGGACGGCTCCGAGCCGCTCGCGCGCCCCTTCCTCAACCCAGGCTGAGGGCACTGGTACGTGCGGACTGTGACCATCGTGTCGCCGCGTAGGGCCACCTCGACCTGGTAGCGCACGCTGCCGTCCGCCCAGTTCTGCCGCGCCATGACCGACGCGTACCGCCAGCGCCCGGCCGACCACACTTCGAGCGCCGGGCGATCGCCGTATGGCCACGTCCACACCTCGGCCCCCGGCCCGTCCTCCGGGCGCCACGGGCGGGCCGGCTCCGGAATGGTGCTCATGCTCCGACTGTAGGCGGCCCACACCGGCCGTCCGCCGGTCAGGGCACGACGCAAGACCATCCGGCCCTCGAGCATGCACGGCCTCACCTCTCCGCATGGAAGGCCCCGCCGTGAAGTCCGAGCTCTCGCCCCTGCCAAACGACGGCACATCTCCCCCTGTCCGTCTCCGTCGCGGTCGGCGTCGTCGTGGTCGCCCTGTTGGTGCTGTTCGCGCTCCTGGTCGCAGACGTCGACGACGACCGCGGCCACCCCGGCCGCTGCGCCCCGGCGGTCGCGGGCACCGTGGACCCGGGCACGTGCCTTCCGTACGGCAGAGCTGGCGCCGCGGCCGCAGGTACCAACCATTCCGCGAGCAGCGCGCGGAAGCCCGCGCAGAAGCAGCCAAAGGCTCCGGCCGCGCCGAAGGCGCCGCCGGTCCGGCTCACCAAGTGACGACGCGACGCAAGACGTCCGAGTCGGACACCGTCCGGCCGCCCAGTACCCGAACCGAAGGATCACCCATGTCCGACCCCGCCTATCCCAAGCCCCCCGTCCATTGCTCAAAGGCGGCGCCCTGCCCGCAGTGCCTGCGCCGGTGGCGCACTCTGGTCATCTATCGGTCCATCTTCATCCTCGTCGCCGCCACGCTCGTTCTCACCGTCGTGTACGGCCGGGACACCCCGAGCAACCCGAAGCCCGCCCCCTCCACCGCAGCGCCCACGAATCCGTCGCCTAGCTCGCCGTCCACGACCGAACCGACATCGGCCCCGAAGCCGACCCCCAGCATGCCGCAGGACCCGATCGGCACGGCCTGCAACATCTTCGACCCCGAGTGCTCGAGCGGCACCGGCGGCACCGGCGGCACCGAGACGTAACCGCCTCCCCCGGTGCTGCGCCCAGGCCGGACGACTCCCCGGCCGGGGCACAGTGGCGTTCCCTGACGCAAGGGGCCCGCGACGTGCAGGGTGCGCTCTCTTGCCCGCGGCACGTCCCCTCGGCCGCCACCTGGTGGCCCCGCGCCGCGGGCCCGAAGGGAGCAGCATGCAACCGCATGTCACCCAGGCGCTCCAGGACTGGTACGGCACTTGGACGGTCCACGAACGAGCCGCCCAAACAGCGTTCACCGCGGCGTTCCCAGCGCTGAACCTGTCCGATCCCAGATGCCAGTGCTTCGGCCCCACCCTGCGTTGGGAAAAGCCGGGCGAGGGATCGGGGAAAGTGTGCCTCGACGACCACGGGCGCGCCACAGCCGAGTTCGACAACGTCCCGAAGGAGGCCCTCGGCCAGGCCATGACGGAAGTCTGGGGCGCTGGCTGGTTCGATGAGGGGTCCGGCGGATTCGCCCAAGCCGAGCCCGGCCAGTACCACTACGAAGACGAATCGACGTACGCCGAGTACTGGATCGATGTCCTCGACGGCGGTCTCGCGTCGTTCGGAATCTCCTACGTGAAAGTCGACGACATCGTGACGATCCTCGACGCCCTCGAACGGGCGCTCACCGAGCATCGCGCGGCCTGACCAGGCAGGGCGCGACATAAGGCACGAGCCCCGTCCACTCTCCCCGCCTCACCCCGGGCGCCCGCCAGGGTTGCGAACGACGCGGCCCAGCGCCCGGGGCAGGTGAGGAGAGCAGTGCTGTGAAAGCACGACGGCGGACCGGGCCCCCCGACGTGGTGAAGACCATCGTCTACGAGCGGGACGGGGGAAGCTGCGTGCGCTGCGGCACCCGGGAGGGCCTGACTATCCACCACCGCGTGAACCGCGGCATGGGTGGCGCCCGCGAGCCATGGATCAACCAGCCCCACAACCTGCTGACCGCGTGCACGACGTGCAACGGCTGGTTCGAGGACAACCCGCGGGAGTCGTACGAGGCCGGGTGGAAGGTACGCCGGCCGCAGCTCCCCAACGAGGTCCTGGTGCGCTACGCCGACGGCCGCGAGTACAGGCTCACCCCCGACGGGGTGCGCTCCACGACCGTGGCGGCCGCCCGATGAGGCCCGGCAAATGCAGCAAGCACGCCCACCGCAGCCACGCGTCGACTGGATCGGCTCCGGGATGGATCGCCGCGCTCTTCGAGGGGCTCCTCGACGGCCTGCTCAACTTCCTGTTCTCGTGGGGACGGCGATGAAGCGACATCGTCAGTGCCTCGCTCGTCCTATGAAGGAGTTCGCGCTGATGCAGCGCCACGAGCGGGTGGGGTGCAAGCTCAGCAGAGCCCAGGGCCTCGTCGGGAAGGTGGGCCCGACGCTATGAGTCCCCGCATCACGCTGCAGCGCCGAGTGCGCGCCCCTCGAGGCCTGCGTCTGGGACCGTTCCGGCTGTGGGCTGTCCGGATCCCGCAAGGCCCGAGCCTCGGCTTCGGCCGGATCGCGACCACGGACACCCCCAGCAACCCAGCTCCCGGACAGACGTACGCGCGCGACGGCCAGGGCTGGGTGCTGGTCTTGGGCGGTGTGGCGTTCGCTGCGCTCCGATGCAGGTCAGTGCCTGTGCCGGACCGGCGTCGCTAACGCGGAATTTTCCCTTGGTGTACTGTTCTCGCCGATGCGGTGGGATGGGGATACTCCAGCCGCCGCTACGGCGCAGAACCGCGCGACAGTGGGACGGAGAACAGCGACCATGCCCAAGGCCGGGATCAAGTACGGCAAGCGCATCCAGGGCCCGGACTACGCCCAGATCGCCAAGGACGCCAAGAAGGCGGTACTCAAAGCTCTTGGCCTCGATCGGCCCGAGGACCTGGTCGCCAAGACGCGTCCCGAGGATCTGGTCGTGAGGGCTGCGGACATCGTCCGCCAGGCCGACGCGGAGATCGCGCTGCACGTCGATGAGCGCGACCAAGCGCTGGCGCACTTGTGGTTCTACGAGCAGCGCCTCGGCTTGGCGGGCACCGTCGGGCTGTCGCCCATGGGGTACCGGCAGAACCTCGCGAAGACGGTGTTCGGCGACAAGAAGCGCCCGCTGCCGGATGCCGAGTCGAACGAGGAACTCATCCGGGCCGCCGAGGAGCTGGGCGTCCAACGCGTCGAGAACGCGGAGGAGAAGCTGCTCGAGACGAACATGATCGTCACCAAGGCGAGGGAGCGCCGCGACGTGGCCGTGCGCTACATGCAGGAGGCGGTGCTTGCCCTGTCGCGTTCCCCCTACAACTGGAAGCCCGAGAAGATCGCCGAGCACGCCGACGTGACTCGGGATCTGGTCTACAAGCAGCGAGCGACGGCCCGTAAGCGCCACGGCCTGTAGCCCATCGCCGCGTCGTGCTAGAGGCGGAATCCATTGGCGTTTGAGGTGACTACCGGGGGCGCCCCGTCTTCGCTCGGCTCCTCGAAGAGCTTGGCGAGGTGCCCAAGGTCTTGGCGGGCTTCGTCGGCGAACCGGTCGAGTAGGCCGTCAACTTGGGCGACCATGCCGAAGAGGTCTTCTCGGGGCGAGGTAGTGGTCTCTGCCCCCTGGTTGGCAAGGGCCCCCGCCTGATCTTGAGAAAGGATGCCTGCGGCGACTGTCTCGGCAAACGCAGTCCGCATGCTTTCCGCTGTCTCTTCCCAAGCGTGCCAGTGTTCCGTGAGCAGGGGATACGACGGACGGCCATCCCGGTGGTAAGCATCCACATGACGCGCGTGGGCGAACAGGGCCTGACGCGCGACGTATGCCGAATCAACCGCCGGATCGCTGGGGTCGTCCGGCGGCGGCCCGCTGACATGTTCTGCTGCCACATACAGCGCGTGCCATCCCTCGTAGACGTGCCGGTCCCACTTGGTGATCTGGACCGTGATGCGCCAGGCGGCAGAGGCGAGTTCGCTCGCAGCACCCCGGACGTGCTCAGGAGCCCAGACCTTGACAGCCGACTCTGCGCGGTGCAGCTCGGTGTATGGGGCTGTCAGGGTCGAGGGTTCCTCAGCCGTTCCCTCATCTATGCGAGCGATGTCAGCCAAGGCGCGTATGAAACTGTGCCCGCTGTCGACGAGACGGGCATACGCGGATCCGCGGGCCACCTGGTTGTGCTGGTGCAGGCTTGAGGCGTAGGTGGCACGGGCCTGGGCACGAGCTGCTTCAAGGGCTGCATCTGCCTGAGCATAGGCGGCGCGTGCCTGCATACGGGCTGCGGCGAGGGTTCCGACGATGCCGAGAGCGACGCCCAACAATGCTCCGCCGCCGGCGATGTAGGCGGCCATAACTTCGGAGTCCATAACTGCCGATCATTCCGTAATGCTTCTCCTTCAGAGACGAAGATGAAAGGAGTCGCCTACGGCCACGCGTCCTCTAGTGCCCACCCGCCTCCGGCGTACGCCGGGTCGGCGAGGTACTGCCAGAAGCACGGAGGCATTTGAGGCGGCCAGCCAACTGCCCGAAAACCCGAATGCCGTGGCTCCATGCACCCAGTGAGCGGACGGTTCCGAGGGTAACTCGCTCCTGCCCTGACACCAGCCTAACAACGTCAAGGCCGCCGACGCCCAAACCCCCAGATCACACCGGGGACCGATTTTCGGTCCCCGGTCGCGCGGGGGCCCCTCAAACCGCCCACCGGCAGCGGTGCGCCCCCGGCCCGCTGGCGGCCGGCACGGGCCCC
>NZ_JBHYVB010000026.1:24021-73666 GCF_042750115.1 Streptomyces sp. NPDC059455 | reverse complement strand
TCGTGCGCGTTTTCGTGTTTACCTCCCACCCCCCCCCACCCCCCCACAACCACCGACCCCCCCGCCCCCCCCCCACCCCCCCGCACCCCGGGCGGACTTTTTGGGGGCCCCGGCTCGCCGGGGACCAGGAATCCGGTCCCCGGTGAAGCGGTCGCCGGCAGACCGGGTTCCGGCGGACTGGGCCCCTTTAGTAACAAGATCAAGCAGCATCATTAAGTAGGTTCCGATGCCTTCGCTTCGCTCAGGCATCGGCGCGTACCAAGCTTCCCGAAACTCTGACCGTGGACGCGGCCGCGCCGCCGTGGACCATTGACCCGCGTCCTGCGGCGGCAGGGACGGCCTGAAGGGCCTCGTGCGAGCCCCGAACCGCCGGTTCAACAACATGCGGATGGAGGTCTGGGGCATGAAGCCGCCCATCGGCCCCGGGGGTGTAACGGATTCGGCGCCCTGACGTACTACAGGGTGCGAATGGCCCGCTGACTCCGACATTGCCCAGGGGAAAGCACTCCGGCCGTACCCCGGTCGGAGTGATGGCCCTGCTTCACCTCCCCGGTGCAGGGCCTCACCCCGGCAACGAGCTCCGGTACAGACTCCCCAACACCTATGTTCCCCGGGTGCCTCGTCTGGTCAGTGCCGGAACCCCGCGGTCTGGCCGATGGTCTGGGCATGAGCCCCGGCCAGGCCGCGACAGTAGATTCCCGCAGGCGGCACTTTCCCCGCCATGTCCCGCACGCAGCCTCCGTCTTCGCGCCTCCGCGTGGCCCCCTCTGTCCAGGAGTTGCAGCACGCCCGCCAGCCCGGCACCGTCTCCCGCGACGCCTCCAATGTCGCGGATATCCTGCTGCGCGCCCCCGTCGCCGCCCGCCGCCGTGCCTTCAAGCACGACATCAGCGCCCGCGAGCGCCCGTATGTCATGCGGGAAATCGAGCGGGCCACGGGCTCCATGTATGGCCTTTGGCGGGACAGTCCCTCGGGCTTCGTGGAGGACGTCCTGGGCGAGTCCATATGGAGCAAGCAGCGGGCCGTCCTCGATGCGATCGTCGACCACAAGCGCGTCGCCGTCCCAGCCGGTTTCGGCGTCGGGAAGACCCACCTCGCCGCGCGCGCCGCGGTCTGGTTCGTCAACGTCTACCCGGTCGGCACCGCCCTGTGTATCACCACCGCGACCCGCTTCCGCCAGGTGCAGCGTCAGCTCTGGCCCCATATCCGTAAGGTCGTCCCCCGTGCTGGCCTGCCAGGCCATTGCGACACCGTCCAGTACAAGATGCCGACACCGCAAGGGCACGACTTCGTCGCTGCGTACGGCTTCTCGGCGCCCGCGAACGACGAGGCCGCTATGCAGGGCATCCACATGGCCCACATCCTTCTCATCGTCGACGAGGCCGGCGGTATCGCCCCGACAATCGGCCACGGTACGAACAACCTCCTGACTGGCGGACATGCCGCGATGCTCGCCATCGGCAACCCCGCGATGGACGACCCGGCGAGTTGGTTCGAGGATCTGTGCGTCGAGGGCGACGATCCGGAGGAGCCGACCACCGTCACCCTGTCGATCTCCTCCCTGGACTCTCCGGCGATCACGGGAGAGCGGACGGCATACTGCACCGACTGCCCCGACAGCACCCACGACCGGCACACCCTCACCCGGCACATGCCGGACCAGGACTGGGTGGACCGCACGATCCGCTCGTACGGACCTGATCACCCATACGTCATCGCCAAGGTCTACGCGAAGTTCCCGAAGGGCGGCGGAGGCCTCGTCATCCCGCCCACCTGGGTCGAGGACGCCACGAACGAAGAAGACCCCGCCGGGCACGGCTGGCACCGCCTGTGCGACCTCAGGCTTCAGGAGGAGACCGCCACGCACACCGTGAAGCAAGGGGCCTGGGTACGCCTCGGCGTCGACGTCGCCGCGGACGGCGGCGATGAATTCACCATCGCCCGGTCCGTCGGCGACGTCATCGAGAACCGGCACGCCTCCGCAGGCTCCGCCAACGACAATCAGGTCAAGGTCGCCGAGCGGGTCCTGGAGGAGATCCACGCCGCGCAGCGCCTGGCCGACGCCCTCGGCTCCCCGCACCCCGTCCGCATCAAAGTCGACAAAAACGGCATCGGCCACGGCGTTACCAGCATGCTCGAGCGGTGGGGCGAGAACGGGCGGCACCGGGCGCAGATCGTCGGCGTCATGGTGTCCGAGAACCCATCCCAGGACGACCCGGGCGCGGTCATGCGGCCCTACCGCAAGCGCGACGAGATGTGGCTCGCTACCAGAAGCCTCCTGCAGCCCGACCCGTCCACGGGCCGCGGCCGCATCCGGTTCCGTATCGACAAGAAGTCCGCAGCCCAGCTCTCCACTCCGAAGCTGCTGTCGAACGCCGGCGGCTACTCCGTCGTCGAGTCAAAGAAGGCGATGAAGGCGCGCGGCATGAAGTCGCCGGACCGTGCGGAAGCTCTTCTGCTTGCCCTGTACGAGCCGGAGCCCCTGCACAAGCCACGTCGCCGTGGTCTCCTCAACTGAAGGATGACCGTATGACTCAGCGCTCCGACCTGAAAGACCTGCGGCATGCGCCGCGTGACGGTGTGTAACAAACACACCAGCGTTCGGCCTCAGAGCCGCAACAGCCGCTCAGTCTTCTGGCGACAAACAGGACGCTGCCCGCGTGGACAAGATTGAAGACCTCGCGGTCGCAGCCGCCGTCGCCGTCCTGACCTGGTGGCTGACCAACCTCTCCCGTAAGCGCGCCGATCGCGAAGCCGAGAGAAGCGCTCTCCAGATCCAGGCTGACGCCCTGGTCGTCGCCGTGGCGGACGTACGGGGCGCTGCCGCCTCCGCCCATATCCTGTACGAGGGCTGGCCTGAACGTGCCCGCTCCGGGCTCTTGGCTGCACTCGCCTGCGTCGGAGCAGCGGCCCGCACACGGGTTGCTGGCGGCCCTGACCGGCTGGCGTTCGTCGCTGGACTCGGGGCAGCGGCCCACCTCCTTGGCGCTGACCGACGAGCGAGCAAGCGGCACGCCGCCACCGTGCAAGGGCCGATACTGCGCCTCGCCACCGCCGCGGCCCCGCTGATCCGCCACCCCGACGATGGTGTGGCAACCGCCGCCGACGACCTGTTGTCCGCAGCATCAAGAGTGGAGGATGCGACCCGCCTGGATGCCGCCCTCGACCGATTCGGCCGAGAGGTCTCCCGAGCACTCCAGCCGATGAGGTCCCGCCTCCGGCCCCGGGTTCAGGATCCCCACGGCAACCGCGAATGAGCGCCGTCAGAGAACGGCGAAGGGCCGCCGGAACGCATGCTCCGGCGGCCCCTCATCGGCTGGACTAGGCCACCGGGTATGACCCGGACACCGTGATGATCTCCGCGTACTTCGCGCCCTCGGTATCGCCATAGAAATGGTTGACGTTCTGGAGGGCAGCACCGTTGGACGTGCCGGTCACGCGCAGCCGGTCGATCTGCGAGCCGTCCGACCCAGCGTAGATCTGCGCCTCGCCCGTCCAGACCCCGTGGTCGGCGTCGCGGCCGTCGAAGCTGAGCTGGAAGGTGTAGCGAACCCCTGCCGCGGCCGGTACGGGAAGGGTGAGACCGAATCCGGCGTTCGACGCCGCGTTCGTCTCCTCCTTCGCCACGATCATCGCGGTGAAGGCGCAGATGCCGTTCGAGATGGCGTAGCGGCCGGAGCCGACGGTCCCGTCGGTGCCGGCGACGTTGGTGAGATTCGGGTTCCAAGAAGTGGCAGTCATGCGCTTCCGTTCATTAGAGGAAGCTGCCCCAATCGGGGCAGCCGCCGAACAGTGCGCGCCCCGTGCCGTTACTGTCGCGTCCTCATGCATATGCCTTCTTGCCCTGGGATTTCGGTACCCAGCGGTACACCTGCTGGCCGTCCTCTTCGATGCCAAGGTGAGGCTCCGCATCTGGAGCTCGCCGATGCAGCGAGCCGGCTTGGAATCGCCGTTGAACGGACCGCCCGGTCAGCGAGTGGAGATGGCCAGCCACTGGACTCCACAGGGACCCCTGCCTGCTCCGGTCAGTGACTACGAGGTTGGGTGTTCGCCGAGCCAGTCCGACAGTTTGTGGGCGGAGCCGAGGACGTCGGGCCGATTCGTGCCGACGGCTGTGGCTCCCTTGTCCTCCCCCACAGCGATGCCGTCCTCCATGGAGTCGATCAGCGCGTACGCCTGCGACCAGAACTCGGGCTCCGTGCCCTTGTGCGCATTCATCGCCTTCCGCAAGGTGCGCGCGGGCTCCATGAGTCCCTGCATCTGCTTCCAGCACGTCCCCGGGTCCTTCTTGAGGCAGCCGCCGTCTGTATCGAACTTCATCACCGCGTTCTGGAACGTGGTAGTTGCGTTCTCCAGGCTCACCGTCCTCGCCTTCGCGGCGGGCTTCGTGGTGTCCTCTTCGCTTGAGCTGCTGCAGCCGGCCGCGGCCGCCACGGTCAGGACTAGCATGCCGACCGTCTGCCCCCATATGCGTCTCCCCATGACGGGGGATCATTCCACGAGCCGCAGACACGGACACGACAAGGCCCCGGCCGACTGGCCACGGCCCGCCCTCTGAAGCGTCCGCATCCCAGACTTCTTGCCGTAGCCTCGCGCGGCAGGCGATTGCCGAGGTCACTCGACCGTCTCGTTGTAGACGCGGATGATCTCGGCGGCCTTCTCCTTGCACGTGCCGCAGGCGTTGTGCTCAGAGCCGCATATCACCGCGGCGAGCAGGTCGACAGCGCCCAGAGAGGCGGCGTCAAGCAGGACGCGGCACTTCTTCTGACAGCAGTCACAGGCCTTGGTCTTCCCGGGGCGCGAGCCGCAGGCGATCAGCGCGAGTTGTTGCTCGATTTGGGCGTCGGTATCGGGGTTGATCAACGGTTGCAGTCCTTCAAGGCTCGCGACTTGTGGTGGGCGATGGTACGCAGGTCGCTGCCGACCTGCTCGTACGCGGTCATCAGCTGGCAGGCGGTGCAGCGGCGAGCCAGGTAGATCCGCGGAGGAGCGGTCTTCGACGCCGAGTCTCCCTGACGACCGCTGGTCAACTCGCCGTGCCCGGGGTCACCACACCACTCACACGACGGGTCGTAGTGGGAGATGACAGGGGCTGGTTTCCACGCCGACCAGGTGATCGGGCAGCCCGCGTGCTCGGCGGGCAGGGGCGCCTCAGCGTACGTCTGTTGGTCTGAGACGGCCCAGAGGTGGCGGCCGTGGCGGTCGGGTTCGGGCTCCGGCAGTGTCTCGGCGACGCCAGCGGGAATGAGCCGGGGCTGCTCGAGCTCCGGCTCCCCACGCAGAGACCGGAGGCAGACCGGGCAGATGCTCGACTCGGTAGCGGGCCCGTCCCAGGGCCGCACTCCCAGCGGCCGCTCGGCGTCCGGCTCGCATTCCAGGGGCACGGTAAACACTGGCACCGGCGGGGCCGTGATGCCTTCCTTCGCGATGTGTAGAAGAGGGCGGCCTGCGGCGCGCACGACCAGGCGGTCGGCCCACTCGGGTGCGACCGGGGCCTCGACAGCGAGGGCGCTCATCGGGCCCGAGCCACGAGAAGGGGCACGAGGCCGGTGGACTTTGGGCTCTGCCGGTATAGGTCCCGGCGGGCGGCGTGCACGCTGCGCCGGGTAAGGCACAGCACGCCAGGCGGAACGTGGCACGTCGTGCACGGCACGGAGTAGACGCCGTGCCGGAACCGGGCCGCGGTCTCGTGCGCAGCGTCGTGTGCGGCGTCAGCGGCCAGGGTGGAGATGACGACGGATAGGGCGGGTATCACGCGTGACCACCCTTTTGGTGGTGGCGGTCCCAGATCGGAGCCTCAGACATTCCGAGGTGGTCGTAGTGCGACAGGGAGAGTGGCTGTTCGGTGCTCATGGAGGGGCATCTCCTTGATCTGGCGAGGGCGGGCCAGCCGTCAATTCCTGTACGTCGGAGTGCCGATTCTTGTTACGATTTGCACGTTTCCGCTGGTCAGCTGCTGGCAGGTTCAATGGTGACGAGGGACGTACGGGCGAAATGAAAGCGGTGGTGACAGGGTTGCCCGCGGCGGGGATCGGGCCCATTTGCACCAACCCATGCCCTGAGAGCGAGGTCACCGCGTGGAAAATGCAGGTACGAGGGCTTCTGGTGGCCTCCGCCAGCAGGAGTTGCACTTCCCACCCCTTCTCAACGGGGCCGATTACCTCGTCAGCGTCGTCGACCACCTGACCAAGGACGAGGTGGGCCCCCGCGACCTCAAGTACGCGGTGCTTCACCTGCAGGCCGCCATCGAAGTCCTCCTCAAGGAGCGCCTCCACCGGGAGCACTGGGCCCTCGTGTTCTCCGACCCCGGCCAGGCCAACCTTCGGCGCTTCCATGAGGGCGACTTCGAGAGCTGCACAACCAAGCAGGCGGTGCAGCGACTTCGGAGCATCGTCGGCTGCGACATCACCGATGATGAACGCAGCGCACTGATCGCCCTGGCTGCAGACCGTAACGCGCTGCAGCACTACGGGCTGACCCAGAACGCCCACGCCGTCGAGGCGCGCGCCGGTCGAGTGCTGGACTTCCTTTACCGCTTCATCCACACGGAGTTGATCAACCCGACAATCGGCACAGCCGACGAGAGTCTGTCGGCTGAGCTCAACCTGGTGAGCAGAGGCGTGCGTTCCATCGACGCGTTCGTGAAACAGCGTATGCGGCGCCTACGTGGTGGCCTCAAGGGCTACGAACCCCGCACCATCGATTGCCCGGCGTGTGGCCAGAACGCGCTGGTCCTCGCCGCCTCGCAATTGCAGCATCGCTGCCTCTTCTGCGAGAAGATCAACCACCGCGCACCGATCATGCGATTCCACCTGAGGCGCGGCGAGAGAGGCTTCCGGAGAGAGTGCCCGAGATGCCATGACCACGCCCTCATCGACGGCATCCACGTAGCGAGCGAGACGGCGCCAGCACCGGTCTGCTTCACCTGCAACTGTGTGATCCCCGAGGCCCGCCACACACTCATCGATCACCCAGCAGAGCGGGACGTGTGATGGTCCTCGCGCCGACCGCACCATCCACTGAACTTGTCAGCGCATAGTCGGAAGACGCTGCGGTGGGCGCAAGTCGCGGTGCTGGAGGAGGTCGGATTCGAGGTCGCGCAGTATGCTCCGATCTAGGGCGGCGGTCGCCCCCGAATTCGGGATGCGCACGGCCCCCTTCCCCGGCCCCTATGCATTCAAGGGCATTCCGGCGTTACCAGAGCCACGGCACACCGCCCGAACTGTGGCTCGGGCCTCCCACCTGCGGGAGGCCCGAGTTGCGGCTGGTCAACAGGCTGGCGAATCCCGCTGCACGGTACTGGCCTTGAAACGCGCCGTGTAGGCCGAGAGGTGACGTGCTGCGAAGTGGTCCGCTCGCCAATCGTGAGGAAGCACTTCCTCGCCCGGCCAGATGTAAGCCCAACCCGTGGACTCCTCAGCGAGTGAGATTCGCCGGAGGTCGTATCGGGCGTCCTCGAAGTCGTCGAGGACCTTCCATTCGGCTTCGCTCAGGTCTTCAAGGAGAAGCCCGGTCGCAGTCCGCCCGGGGGCTGGGACAAGACCGGGGTAGACGCGGTGTTCGAGAGCCGCGGCTCTCCATCCCCGGGCCGTTGTGGGCTTACCAACCGGTATTCGGCCGATCAAGCCTTCCAAGACCGTAGGGAATTGCAGCGTCCCGTACACAAACAGGACATCAGGGCGAGCGGCTAGACGGTGCCGGTGACTGGTTGTCAGCGGGGCCTGGCTCTCGGTGGTGAGACAATGGTGCATAGCGTGCGTCTTTCTTGATCAGTTCGAGGGAAGGAACATCGCATCGTAGACGGGGCTTTCCGGTGCGTGCTTGATCTGTCCCATGATGCTGTAGCCCCAGCGTAGGTACGCATCGTGGGCTGGCTGGTTGTCGATGATGCACGTCAATGTCGTGGCGCTCTCCGCCCGCCCAGCAATGACCGTGTCGTGGATCTGCCGTCCAAGCCCGCGGCTCTGGCACTCGGGAAGGACCATCAGCTCGCGCAACCAGAAGACTTGGCGGTCATCGGCCAGCTTCCGTAGCTTCTTCGGCCTTTGATCACCGAGGGAGAGCCACCATGGCTTATCAGCCGGCAGTGTGGCGCCGTGCACGTATCCGACGATCTGTCCGTCTTGCCAAGCGGTCACTGTCTCGAACCCTTCGGAGCCGAAGGCGGCCACAAGGCGGTCGCGGAACATGTCGACCGAGAAGAACGGGTCACCGACATACGGGGGCTTGTCGTACACCCTGGCATACACGCTGATCAGCTCATCTGCGATGCCCTTGGCCGACGGCCCATCATGCCGCTGGAAATGCACATCCACGCTGAACGACTTCCCTTCTTTTTGGAGATCAGGCGATGCACTCGCTGATCTGCTCCAACAGGTCCCGTACCTCTCGGCTGCGATGGTGCGGGGCCAGCCCTCGATGGACGATCCTCAACTGCTGGGCAGTACGTGTCGAGGACATGCCGCTCTCGATCAGGCGCAAGGATTCTGTGGCGGCGTCCACGCTGTGGTTCAGGTCACCGTTCTCCAGTGCAGCGGCAGAGAGCCGCCCGAGGCACATGCCCCGGTTTCGGGAGTGCTCGATGTCTTGTAATTTCTCTGATCGCGCGAGGAGTTTTTGTGCGCGAGCACCTTGACCAAGATCAAGGCGGCACATGCCTTCAAGGCAGACCATTTCGGCCTCGTTAAGGAAGGTCGTCCAGTCCGGATCGCGGTCGTCGCGCCCGCGCTCCCATGCCTGCCAGGCGTCCCGAATGCTCTTCTCGCAGGAGATGGCGTCACCCAGAGTGGCGTGACCTTGCGCTTCCCTGATAGCTAGGAGAGCCGCGACGCGAGGAGGCGCAGCCCATTCCTTCGCGTGGGCCTGCGCAAGCCGGGAGAAACGTACGGCCTCCCTACCCTTATTGAGGTCAACGGCTTGTCGTGCCATGTTGCTGAGGGTGCGGCTCGCTAGTTTGTCATCGCCGGTGAAGTTGGCAGTATTCAGTGCTTCGGAGAAGTAATACCGGGCTTCAGCTTGCAGACCGGCGTCATAAGAGAACCAACCGAGGCTCGTAGTGAACATGCCAGCAAGGCCGTGGAGCTGTCGGCCAAGTGCGTCGTCATAAATGCCACGGTCAATCATCTGATGAACCCACATGAGATGAGCCCGTGTCGGGCGCCACAGCCGATTGGCCCCAAACCGCTGGTCTGTTGCATCCAAATCGTTGGCAGACTCACGAAGAAATTCAACTTCGGCCTCCTCAATGCGCCACTCCATCGCATGGGCCGGGCCAGTACCTGGGGGCGTGAGCCACGGAAGACTCTGCCCGACAGTGGGGCCCCCGGGGGCGGCGACCGGACGTGGCGAGGGAACCTCGACCACGGGTGTAGGAGGGAGCGCAGGCACCACCGCGAGGTCCGGCTGCTGCACGTCATGACCTGGGGTGAACCCGAGGGTGTCCACTGGTCGTTGAAAGTACTCCTCAAGGACCTTTCGCGCGGGGGGATGTGGCCACGGAGGATTTTTACCCTCCCACTTGCTGTACTGCCGGACGCTGACCTCCACGAGCGTGTCGAGCTTGCCGTCCGCATGCATACGGGCTGCACACTCCGCCAGCTTGCCGACGATCTCCTTCTGAGTGAGGTTTGCCGCCACGCGCAGTCGCTTCAGTGGGCTGCTGGCTGGCGTTGACTCGGCCATGGATGCCTCTCACGGTCGCTTTCCTGTGCCTCACCGTAGTGCTTGCCTGACGCGCAGGGGGAGTTGTCCTCCTGCAATCGGCCTGCCAAGGGGCAGAAGGGCGGGGAAAGGGCGGGGAAAGGGCGAGCCGAGGGCGGGTCAAGGGCGGCGAAGATTCCGGTTAAAAGACCTGGTCATAGCCGCCAATGTTCGCTGCACTAGGTGACCCGCCCAGCACGCACAGTGCGTGCTGGCAACAAGCGGTAGAGACCGGGAGTGCATGATGGCGACACCGATGGCGATGCCACCGATCGGGGCCGACATGCTCAGCGCCTGGCTCGCCAAGGCAGCGCCTCAACCAGACCTCGCCGCGGACCTATGGCGTCTCAACCCGACACTTCCCCGACGGCTTCGCTGCGGGGTCGTCTTCGACGTGATCCTTGGCAGCCAGGAACTCGTTGAGGCAGCCTTCCGACTCCTCGCGGAGTATGAGCAACCTCTGGGTCCGGCCGTCGCCTTCCCTCCACTGAGCGCCGCGGCGGTGTTCGTTCCGCGGGGCACCGATGCTCGGTGGCGTGAGCTGGTCGCTGCCACCCAGTGGCCGGAGCGGACACGTCGCCCTATATGCCTGGGACGGGGACACGCCCTCCAGGTACCCCCACCGGAGCCGGGGGCTTCCTCGACGTCCATGTGGCTGAGGGCCCCGGAAGTCCCGGACAGGTTCCCCCCACATCTGACCAGCCCAGTCCCGCTCGCCCGCTGCCTTGCTGATGCCCGTGCCACGCTCGATGAACAGAAACCGACATGCCGCCACGCCGGTGGCCGGACGGTACTGCGCAGCCCTTGGGGGGCTCGATGATGACGACTTCTGCGTGGCCTCCAAGGACCCGCGACCGCTCTGCCCTCATGTACGCCTACGCGGACCTGCTCAGGTGGCCCTTATTCATCGGCACAGAGCTGATGCGGCCAGGCGAAGTAGAAGCCCACTTCGTACACAATCCCAGCACCGTCGTGCTGACTGCCTGCGACGAGTTCGACGCGGTCTCCGTCCCGCGCATAGCCGCCACGGATGCACTCGTCAGACTCGACAGGAAGGGGAAGGCCGTGCCCTGCCTCCTGCACGGTGACACGGGCACCTTCTTGACCGCGCGCGGCACCGGACCGTATGCCTCCACGCTCCCCAACGTCCAGGTCAAGGTCGGCCGGGATGCGCGAATTATCCTCCCGCCGACCATAGGGGCCCGCTGGGACACTCCGCCTTGGCACCTCACCGAACGGGCCCCACTGGAACTGCCCAGCGCCCGTCTCCTCCACTCCTACCTTGGCGAGGGACTGCGTTTCTACGGTCTCGGCGAGACGGGGGCCAGGCCGTGATGGCGGCAAGCAGGAAACCCATGGAAACGGGAGCAGTTGGGCTGGTCAAGCGCGGCAGACCCCTGTGCTTCGCAGAGCTGCCCGACATATGCCGGGAGGTATTCGGCAAGGTGGGCTGGTATCCCCCATGGCCTGGCACATCGGTGCCGCTTCCCGACCGTGTCAACCAGACGCACGTCTGGTGAGGGCCGCCGCCCCTGCTCCAACTGCCAGGAAGGGAGGGGCGGCGGCAAAACCAGGCGTGACGTGAACCCTCTACTCCCTCTTCGGCACCTTCTTCCCGTTCCCCCGCGGAGTCACAAGGCCGCCGAAGAGGGGCTCTACTCGCAAAGCACATTCCGAAAGGATTGAACATGCGTCGGGACCAGCACCTTTCGTCTGTTGGTGGGATGCTGCCGGACTACTCCACTGCTGTCCTTCGGCGTCCACGACCGCGTCAGTACTTCGCGGGCACCGTGCGCGTGCCGTATATCGCTCCCTGGACGGGAGAAAACGCGCCACCGGCCACGATCACGACGCGACTCGGCCGCGGCGGAATGGGGATCGGCTACGCGGACGAATACGGCATTGCTGAGCGAAGGCGGGGCGCGCTGTGGATCCGGGTGCCGGTCAAGCCTGGGGCTGGTGCACCACTGCTCGACCGTGTGCACGCCTTGCGCCAGCGGCAGGCGATGAATTTCATGCTGTGTCAGTACTGCGGCCGGCCCACTGACGACCGACGCGATGGACGGCGTCTCTTCCTGCTGCACGCAGGGACCGGCAGGCCGATCACAGATGGAGAGAAGACCACCACGCCACCTGTCTGCGAAGGCTGCGCGGTCGAGGCACGGGGCCGTCCCTCGGCACGGAGGGGGTGCGTAGCGGTGTTGGTGGAGGAGGCCACGGCCTGGGGCGTGGCTGGTCTTGGGTACGCACCCGCGACCCTCAGGCCGGTGCCCGGCGAGCACGGCGAGCGGTTCACGTTCGTGGCCTACGGCGACCCGCGGCTTCGTTGGACACTCGCCTGCCGCGAAGTCGTCGCGCTCCACGGCTGCACGGTCGTGGACCTTGAAGACCTGAGGGAACGCACCGCCGCCTGAGCCGTCCATCCCCCGTGCCATCGAGCCCATACGTATCCGAAACGGGAAGGGTCATGGTGACCAGCCAACCGCGTAAATCGCCGGGCCGTTTGAGGTTGTCTGCTCGCGAGCGGGAAGCCCTCCAACTCACAGCGAGCGGTATGACACCGGCGGAAGCGGCCGCGGAAATGGGTGTGTGTACCTCCAGGGTGAACGACTGCCTGCGGTACGCCTCAGCGAAGCTCTGCTCACCCGAGCGGCCGGGTACCGTACATCGGGCCTACCTGCTGGAAGAAATCCGCCCGCCCGAGCACACAAACGACGGTGTGAACCTCGTGCTGAGTATGGGGCAGCTCGATGTTCTCCGCGGTTTGGCGGGAGGCCAGGATCCGGGATGGATCGCTGCGAACGGCGGAGTGTCCGCGGACATCGTGCGTAGGGATGTGCGCGAGCTAATGGCGCTGATGGACGCCAGAACCACGGTGCATCTTATTCGCCGTGGCTGGGAGCTCGGCCTGCTTGGACCGGCACGGGATGAAGTATCCAGGCCCGCGCCTGTCCGGAGTCCTGGGTGAAATCCGGGCAGGACTAGTGCGCGCAGCCACTCACAGGTAGTTCGCCCTCGACTCTTAGAAACTCGACTCAGCCGCTCATCCATCACCATCGTAGCCGGAGCTTCTTCGGCGACCGTCATTAAGTATGAGACAGCGTCTTTTAGGAATTCAGCCATGACTGCCAAGTTGGAAGGCATCCCTCGTGTGCCGCGAGGGAAGAGACTTCTCGGGAATGACCGTGAACGCGTCCGCGAGATCGTTAGCGTCGTCTATAAAAGCAACCCCAACGTGAGTATTCGGGATATAAGTGAGGCTACGGGACGCTCATTCGGGTTTATTCACGAGCTACTCATCGAAGCAGGTGTAGAGCTGCGCTCACGCGGCGGATCATACGCTTTGCAAAAAGGTGCTGGAGATTGAGAAAGTCGGCAAACCGAGAGCAATGCGGTCATGAGACCGAGGGCACTCCGCACGCTCGAATGGCTGGCCTGTCGAGGGGAGATGGTGACGATTACTGCTCCGAGTATGGTGCAGAGCCGAGTCGGTGTGCTCAACAAGGCTTGTGCGATTCTCGCTGTGCTGGAAGAGGGGCCGACGTGTCTGGGGACTGTGGTTTCAGAAACCGGCCTGAAGCGTTCCACGGTGCACCGACTGGTTCTCGCTATGGAGGAGCTGGGCCTGGTCGAAGTCGACCCGCAGGGGCAGTTCATCGTCGGTCCGAGGCTGATCCGTCTGGCAATGGCGGCGCAACGGGCGATTGCTGACCTTGAACTGCGGCAGGAACTCAGTGCACTGCGGGCCACAACCGGCGTGCGGTCCGTTCGCCTTGAACAGCGTTGCGGCGATCGGCGGATCTGCATCGCCGACGACCAGCAGCTCAAGTCGGCAGCCAGTGGGCGCAATCCATCCAGGGCGGTGGCGATGTGGGAAGACCCCGTCTCGCGTGTCTTCCTCGCGTGGCAGGGGCTCAGCCGGGGCCAGGCAGCGTGGAGCGATGCCGCTGCGTGCTCCGGTACAAGGCGCCGAGGCTGGGTGCAGGGTGTTGCCGACGAGGTTCTGGTGCTGGCGGTGGCGGTGGGAGACGGCGATGGGGGCCTGTCCGCTGTCCTGTCGCTATCCAGCCCCTTGCGGCGGACACGCCGCGAAGTCTCATACGGCCGCGAGGTGGTCACGGCCGCGATAGAGGCTGCTGCCCGCATCTCTGACCGCCTTCGTGTCCAGGAGTCGACCGGTCTGGTCAAGGGGCTGGAGGACCACACCCGGCGAGTCGGACCACAGTCCGTCGAATAGACCCCGCTCGGGGCACCGGTCGACACCGGTCCCGGTGCCTCGAGCGGTATCGCACTCCCGGCGCGGAATAGGTGGAGCACGACTATCGCGCTGGGTTCATTAAGAGATCAGGCACTCACAGAAGGAGAAGAAGTGACAGTTCTCGCCTCCGAACCGCTGGTGGAGCAGCAGGCGAACCTGATACGGCACCTGGCCGAGGTGCTCAAACAGCATGAGATCGGCGGGTCCTTCCGGCTCATGTTCGTGCCGTCGGAGCTGGAGATCTCCGAGGACGAGGTCCTGGTCCAGGACGTGAATCAGGAGAAGCGCGTGGTCGAGATTCGTCCTCGCGCCCTGACCGAACTCAGCACGAGCGACGTCCTTCACGCAACGCAGGTCATCGATCCCGCTGACGAATCGCTCACCGCCCGTGGCCCAGGACCTTTTGGGAAGGATTGCAAGGTGTCGCTCAGGCTGAATGGATCCAGGGGACACCTGTACGCGACTTAGGAGCATGGGGTCGGTGGACACTCATTCGTACCACGAAGTGGCATTCGGCTTCCTCGCCCGCCTTGGCGCGGTAATGTGGCCGAGGCTCACGGCAAGTCGGCCCGTACACGTCCAGCAGGTATTTGATGCTGCGTGGATCGAGAGCGTACCTCTGCCTTTGGCGGAACAGAAGGCGGCAGGTCAAACAGTTGCGCTAGTCGATGGCATGGACTTCCACCGTAAATTGGATCAGGAGGCGGTTGCCCGTGCTTATCGGGAGCGGCAACGTACTCGGGTCTATGAGAGCCTGGATGTCCGCAGTGACGGATGGTTCAGCCTCGTCACGCACCGACTGACCGTGTTGATAGGTCGCTGTGTGGTCTGTACCGCCTATGAGTCACATGCTGGAGACCGAAATCTCGGCGCACACGATGACGAATGGCTCGGCGTGATCACTCAAATGCACGGCGCGAAACGCTGGCTCGTCTGGCCGGAAACCACTGGTGCACCCGAGGAGATAGTCACCAGGGCTGGAGATGTACTGATCCTGCCCCAAGGGGTGAAGCATGAGGTGAGCACCCCAGAATCACCCGGCTATTCGGTGCATCTGGTGTTCGCCATTACAGACGAACCGGTGTGACATCCCAAAGGCAAGGTAGCTCCTAGTGCTCCGTGGGTGCCGATAGATAGGCCGCCCCGGCCGAGCCCCGGCTGGCCGGGGCGACCGACAGATGGCCCTCTCGCAGCCACCCTGACCGAGCGTCAGCAGCTCACTCAGCTGGCCAAATTCCTATATCGCTTCCGTAGGGAAAACCCGAATGGGCTGCGGGGCGGGCTTTCCACAGCAGATCACTACGAAGGGTGTGGGATGAAGACCTCATACGTCGTTCTCGCGGCCGCAGCAGTCGGCATTGCCCGGCTGGTGCAATCCGAGAGGCACAACCGGCAGCGGCTCGCCCTGCACGCCGAGGAGATGCACCAGGTGTGGATCTCCGAGGTGGCTTCCGATCCCGAGCTGAGGGCAATGTGGACGGCCCCCGGCGAGCCGCCCGCCGAAGAGTACTCCAAGCTTCTGCACTGCAACCGGCTGATCAGTTTCTTGTCGGTCAAGTACCGGGCGGGCCTGCTCGACACCGCCTCCTTAAGGATCCAGGCGCGGTGGGTGATGGAACGCGAGGTCGGCCGGACGTACTGGACGACGTTCGGAGCCTTCCGGGAGGAGGAGGCGATGGACCGGACCGATCGCACCTTCAACGCGATCATGGCCGACGAGCACGCCGCCCTCGTTGACGCGGACGCAGCCGCCACCTGACGGAATTCCCTGCGCTGCCGCACTGATAGCAGTGCGGCAGCGCTCCCAGGACTGGGGCTTCCTCCCGGTCGTGAGGACCACTCCCGTGCGTTGGAAGGTCCCCGGCCGTGCCTCTCGGAGGAGGCGGCGCATGAGCGCCCCGGCCGCGGCTCGTGGGGAAGCTGCGGTCGGCCCTCCATCCCCGTATCCGGTTCCACCAACCACCCGTCCGGGGCCACTGTCCCCGGCCGAATCACCCTGGACAGGTCGAGCGGCCGGGGACACGCATCACCCGGGCGGGCGAAACCAGCGAACAGCTTCCTGACCCCTTACCGGCCTCGCCCGCCCCACGAGACAACAGCAAACACACGATGAACCGACCGACAGCAGAAGACTGATTCTCACCCTTGTCCCCGGAACCGGATGGCGCGGCCGATGGGGCATCGACATCATCACGGGTTCACGTACACGCACTGCAAGGAGACCAGCACATGACCGAACTCCCCGACGAGAACCGCGCGACTGAGCTGCGGAACAAGGTCGTGGACCAGCTTGCCGAAGACGGCACGATCGCCTCACCTCGTGTCGACGCGGCCATGCGTAAGGTGCCCCGGCACCTGGCTGTGCCGGAAGCCTCTCTGGATGAGGCGTACAGCACCTACGACCCGGTCATCACCAAGCGCAGCGAGAACGGCACCCACATGAGTTCCGTGTCCGCCCCGCAGGTCCAGGCGATGCAGCTGGAACAAGCCGACATCCGCCCCGGCGACAACGTCGTGGAGTACGGCACGAACGGGCCCAACGCCGCCTACATCGCCGAGTTGGTGGGCGACTCGGGTCAGGTCACAACGGTCGACATCGACGCCGACGCCGTCGCCCGGGCCACGCGCTTCCTTGCCGAGACCGGCTACTCCCACGTTCGTGTCCTGACGGCTGACGCATCAGGCGGCGTGCCCGAGCACGCTCCGTACGACGCCATCGTGGTAACCATCGGGGCATGGGACATCGCCCCCGCCTGGCGCGATCAGCTGTCCGAGGGTGGCCGGCTCGTCGTTCCCCTGCGCATCCGGAGTCTGACACGCGCGTACGGCTTCGTCCGCCAGGGCGACCACCTGGTCAGCTCCAGCGCGCACGTGTGCGGCTTCGTCCCCATGCAGGGCGAGGACGCCCACGACGAGCAGCAGCTGCCCTTGGGCGATGGGGTCAGTCTTCGGTTCGACGACGGGCCTACCGTGGCCCCCTCCCCACTGGACGAAGTGCTGCGCACCGCGCGCGCGGAGACATGGACCGGGGTGACCGTCGGCCGCACCGAGAACATCGGCACGCTCCAGATGTACCTGGCGACCATGGCGCCCGGATTCTGCATCATGTCCGTCGACCCCGACTCGAACACCACCGTGGTCGAACCCAGCAACCGGGGCTTTTCCCCGGCCGCGGTCCATGGCCCGAACTTCGCCTACGTACTGGTGCGCCGGACGCCGGACGAGAAGAACGTCGAGTACGGCGTCCACGCCTTCGGCCCCGACGGCGCGTCGTTCGCCGACGAGATTGCCGACTGCATCCGCGCCTGGGGCAAGGAGCACCGTGGGGGCCCCGGCCCGCGCATCGCCATCTACCCGGCCGACACCCCTGATGACCAGATTCCCGGCGATCGGGTCATCGATAAGAAGCACAGCCGGATCTCAGTCACCTGGTCGGCCGCCTAGTACACGGTGCCGAGCCAGGACGTCATGCACCAACCCATCGAGAAAGGGAGAGTGATCACATGACCACTGCCATGCTGGTCGACAGGTCGCCCGTGCTGGCCGAGCCGCTGGTTGCGGAACTGCTCGACGACGACTTCGAGCTGGACGTGCGTGTCGTCATCGCCGAGCACCCGGGCCACAAGCTCATGTGCTCCACGAGCGACGGCTGCGGCAACACCTGCGCCAACGGCGCCAGCTCTTGCAACTCCTTCATCGAGGACCCTTCCTGACGGGTCCTCCCGCCGCCGGGGCGACAGCCAAATTCGGCTGTCGCCCTGGCGGCACACGTATGCGCGTCCCATACGAGCAGGAGAACCTGTGGCATACCGATCACCCATCGGCTACGAGTGGCAGCACGGCGTACTGCTACGCGCGTCCACTGCTGCCGATGCAATACCCCTGCCCGACCTGGACCTGTACGGCGACGACGCGGCCACAGCGGGCCGGGCATGGCTGGCCACGGTGTGGCGCGACCAGGTGCCCGACGCGCTAGCTGCCGCCAGCCCCATCCTGTTTCAGCAGGTCGCCGCAATCCTGGACGGCAAACACGCCGACGCCCGGCGTGTACGCCGAGCCGTCCTGTCGCTGGTCTCGTACCTGTTGCGCTGGAGCCACCGGCCCACACCGTTCGGTGTGTTCGCCGGGGTCGTCCCCGCGCAGGTCGGCCAGGCCACGCATGTGGCGTGGAGAGACAAGCAGCGGACCGTGCTCCGCGCAGACGCCGACTGGCTCACCGACGTCATCACCCGACTCGAACGGTCTCCCGGGCTGCTTGCCCGACTGGACGTCGTTGCCAACAACACGGGCCAACAGCGCGGGAACCGGCACGTGGTGCCCGGTCTGCCGTCCGACGCGCACGCAAAGCTCCTGGCCCCGGTCGAGGTGTCCATACGCCGCACCCGTCCTGTGGCCGCCGCCCTCACCGCGGCCGCAACGCCCGTACCGTACGGCTCCCTGCTGCGCGGCTTAGCTGAGCTGTTCCCGGCCGCCCGCCCGGATCAGCTCTCCAACCTTCTCCACGACCTTCTGTCCAAGCACATCCTGATCAGCAGCCTGTGGCCGCCGATGACGTGCACCGACACACTCGCTCACGTGTGCGATCAGCTGGAGAAAGCGGACGCCGCCAGCATCTCCGACATCGCAGACCTGGCGTCCCAGCTCGCGTCGATCCGTGACGGTGTGAACCATCCGGACACCGCTGCCCCGTGGACGCCCAGCGCCCGGCTGACGCAGAGCATGCAGCACGTGAGTGCCGCCGCCCGCGTGCCGCTGCTGGTGGACACCGTCCTGGATTGCGACGTCCAAATCCTCGAGCACCTAATGCGTGAAGCGGCCGAAGCCGCCACCGTCATGTACCGGCTGACGCCGCACCCGTACGGCTATCCGCAGTGGCAGGACTACCACCAACGGTTCCGTACCCGATACGGGGCCGGAGCGACGGTGCCCGTCCTGGACCTGGTGGCCGACAGCGGTCTCGGACTCCCCGCTGACTACCTCGGCGCGGATCGCACCCGCGCCCCACGCCAACTGGTCGAGCGGGACGAGACCATCCTCGCCCTGCTCCAGCAGGCCATGCTCGACGACAGCCCCGAGATCGTCCTCACCAAAGCGACGGTCTCCAAACTCGCGGCCGGCGACACCGAACTCTTCCTCCCGGTTCCGCGGGCGGAGGTCGCGGTGGAGATCCACGCCGCATCGCTGGACGCCATCCAGCGCGCCGACTACCGGTTGCTGATCACCGGGGCGCCCCGTCCGGGCAGCAGCATGCTCGGGCGCTTCGTCCATCTGTTGCCACCCGAGGCACAGTCCGCCCTTGCGTCCAGCTACGCGATTGCCAGCCCCGGAGCGATCCCCGCGCAGCTGTCGTTCCCTCCACGCCGCCGCCGCAACGAGAACGTCACCCGCACCATGCAGCTGCTGCCGCATGTCATCCCGCTGGGTGAGCACGCTACGCCCGGTCCGGGCGTCATCCCGCTGACCGACCTGGCAGTCACCGCAGACGCCCGTCAGTTCTACCTCGTGCAGATGTCCACAGGCCGCCGCATCGAGCCCCGCGTCCCGCACGCCCTGGAAGCCTCGGTCCACACACCGCCCCTCGCCCGGTTCCTGGCGGAGATCACCACCAGCCGCTGCGCCGTCTACAAGGCATTCAACTTCGGCGCCACCGCACGCCTGCCGTACTTGCCGCGCGTGCGCTACAAGCGGACCGTCCTCGCACCCGCACGGTGGCTGCTGGCTGCCGAAGACCTGCCCGGACGCAGTGTCCCGATGCCCGCTTGGGAGACCGCCCTCCACCGCTGGCGGGACAAGTTCCGCGTGCCCGACCGCGTAGCACTGGTCGAGTACGACCAGCAGCTGCCCATCGACCTGTCTCAGCGGTTGCACCGCACGGCGCTCCGGGCCCACCTGGACAGCACCCGCCGTATCGAGCTCCGCGAAACCCCCGGCCCGGAGGACCGCGCCTGGATCGGCCGCCCGCACGAACTGCTGATCCCCCTGAAGCTGACGAACCCCGCTCTCCTCCTCTCCAGCCCACCCGTATTCACGGCACCGGCCGCAACCACCAGGGCTCTGATGCCGGGGCGGTCGCCGATCCTGCACGCTCGACTCCACGCACACCCACAGCGCTTCGACGAGATCCTGACCGAACACCTGCCCGGCCTGCTCACCACGTTCACCGACCCGCCACTGTGGTGGTTCCGCCGTCACCGCGACACCACACGGCCCGACTCCGACCAGCACCTGGCGCTGTACCTGCACCTGCCGACTCCGGACGACTACGGCGCGGTCTCCGCCATCCTCCACGACTGGGCCGACGCCCTGCACGACCAGCGCCTGGCCTCACGCCTGGAACTGGCCACCTACCGCCCGCAGACCGGCCGCTACGGGCACGCCCCCGCCCTGGACGCCGCCCACCTGATGTTCGCCGCGGACTCAGCCGCCAGCGTGGCGCAGATCCGTGCCGCCGCGGATGACCCCGCCACCGGGCAGGCCCTGACCGCCGCGAGCATGTTCGACCTGACTGTGCAGTTCATCGGCAATGCGGACCAGGCCGCCGACTGGCTGATCCACACCCTGCCCCAGGAACACGGCCCCCTCACCCGCGACCGAACCGCGCTGGCCCTCGCACTGGCCGATCCCGAGCACACTGCCCTCCTGGCCCTACCCGGCGGCACCGATGTCGCCGCCGCTTGGCAGAACCGCGCTGCCGCCCTGACCGCCTACCGAGAGCAATTGGCCACCCAGCGCGCCCCCGAGAGCGTGCTCCGGTCACTACTCCACCAGCACTACATCCGGGCGCTGCCCGTCGACCCCGACCACGAACGCGTCACCGGCCGGCTCGCCCGAGCCTGCGCCCTCCGACACCGGGAGCGCCAGCCATGACCCCCACAACCAGCCCGGCCCTGCTAGCAAACGCCTTCGCCCGGCACCTGGCCGTCCCCGCCCCGCCGCCCGAAGACCAGCCCTGGGCAGCGCAGACCCTGGCCTCAGGCGCCACCGGAACCGCGCTCCTCCACATCGAGCGCGCCCGCTCCGGTCACGGCAACTGGCAGCAAGCACACGCCTGGATCAAGACAGCCGTCGCCACCGACATAAGCGCCGCCGACACCAGCGGCCTGTACCTGGGGGCGCCCGCTGTCGCATTCATGCTCGACTGCGCCGTCACCCCCGACGCGCCCAGATACCAAGACGCACTGTCAGCCGTGGACCGGCACGTCATCGAACTCGCCCACCGGAGGCTCGACGCGGCCCAGGCTCGCATGCACAGCGGGCGGCCAACCAACTTCCACGAGTACGACATCTTCTACGGGCTGACAGGTATCGGCGCCTACCTGCTGCGCCGGTCCCCATCTGGCTCCGCGATGGCCCGCGTCCTGGCCTACCTTGTGCAGCTGACCCACCCGATCCGGCACGGCGACCAAGGCGTTCTGCCCGGCTGGTGGGTCGGCCACCGGCCCGACCTCACCCCGTCCGCAGCCCCCGCCGGGCACGCCAACTTCGGTACAGCCCACGGCATCACCGGCCCACTGCTACTCCTGGCCCGTGCCCTGCACCAAGGCGTGAGCGTCGACGGTCACGAAGACGCCATCGACACCATCCTCCACTGGCTTGATGCATGGCGACAGGACGGGCCCGCCGGACCCTGGTGGCCCGAACACCTCCACCTCGGCGAACTCCGCGCTGGCCGTCCCGCCCAGAGCGGCCCGGCCCGGCCCAGCTGGTGCTATGGCACCCCCGGCATAGCCCGCGCCGGACAGCTCGCCGCCCTCGCCCGCCGCGACCCGGCACGCCAGCACTTGTACGAGGACGCCATGGCCCGCTGCCTGACCGACCCCGGCCAGCTGTCCACCATCGCCGACGCGGGCCTCTGTCACGGCTGGGCGGGCCTCTACCAGACCGCCTGGCGCGCGGCCCACGACGCCGCCATCCCGACCTTGCGCACTGCTCTGCCCAGCTTGGCCGCCGCCCTGACCCGGCACGCCCACCCGGGCCCCGATCCTGGCCTCCTGCAAGGTGATGCGGGCACCGCCCTCGCCCTGACCACCGCAGCCCACGACGCTGCGCCGACCTCGGGATGGGACGCATGTCTACTGATCGACTGAACCAACCCACCCGCCTGGATGCCACCCTGCATGCCGTGCTGGAGGTCCTGGCCGGTGCCAGCACCCACACCGCCGCTGCCCATGCCGGACTCGAACCCTCCGACCTGCATGCTGCCGTCGCCGTCTACCAGCAGGCCGGGCAGCACGCACTCGCCCAGCAGGCGGGGCCCCCGGAGTGGTGTCAGCTGTACGTCCAGTTCACCGACTGGGACAAGGCCGAACAGACCGCCGCTGACCACATCGTCCCCGTCCTGGACCTCGCCCAACGGGACAGACTGATCACGGGCTGGTGGTTCATACGGAAGCACCCATGCTGGAGGATGCGACTGCTCCCAGCTTGTGGCACACAGCTCCCCCCGATACTGAAGGACACGCTGGACGAACTCACCGCTGGCGGACGAGTCCGCCGCTGGTGGCCCGGCATCTACGAACCCGAAGCCGCCGCATTCGGCGGCGACACCAGCATGACCATCGCCCACACACTGTTCCACGCCGACAGCCGCGCCATCCTCACCACAACCCATGGCGAACTGGGCCGCCGGGAGTTGTCGCTGCTGCTGTGCGCCACCCTGATGCGCGCCGCCGGACTGGAGTGGTACGAACAGGGCGACGTCTGGCACCGCGT
This sequence comes from Streptomyces sp. NPDC059455, assembly GCF_042750115.1. NCBI lineage: Bacteria > Bacillati > Actinomycetota > Actinomycetes > Kitasatosporales > Streptomycetaceae > Streptomyces > Streptomyces sp. NPDC059455. The sequence goes on along the minus strand of NZ_JBHYVB010000026.1, from coordinate 50,997 downwards.
CACCCAGGAACGTCCCCTTCCCCCGGACGTACCGGAGGCCAAAGCCCACGCCATGGCCGGGAGCCTGCGGAAACTGCTCCTCGCCGACACCAGCCCCACCGGCCCCATGCTCCAGTCGGACCGCACGCTCAAGCCCGCCGCCGACTGGGTCAGCGCTTTCCGGCACGCGGGAAGAGAGCTCGGCACAGCAGCCCGGGACGGAACCCTCGACCGCGGACTGCGCGAAGTCATCTCCTACCACGTGATCTTCCACTGGAACCGGATCGGCCTGCACGCCCACGCCCAGAGCGTCCTCGCTCACGCGGCACGTACCGCGATCCTGAACCCCATCGACTCCACGGAAAGGCCGATGCCGTGACTGCGCCACACCCGCAGGCACAGCTTCACCGGCTCGTCCGGCGGTTCCCGCTGGTCAGCCGGCCCCACCTTGTCTACCCCAGCCTCGCCGCCCGGGTCGAAGAGGTACACACCTGTGCGGAGAAGTCAGCGCAGGACGGGCTACTCCTCGACCGGATCAATCTCTCGTGCGCCACCTGGAACCTGTCTGCACTGATCGCCTCTGACTGCGGTTTGACCGACCTGGCGACAGACTTGTGCCTGCGTCAGCTCCGCCTCTTCCAGGCAGCATGGCCCGTCACCGGGGACATCGCTATCGCCTGTCTCCAGCCGATCGTCAACCTCGTACGCCTGACCGCCCGAGCGGGAGACACGCGTGCTGCCTATCAGCAGCTGATGGGCGTGCACCGCGCCGTACACGACGGCGGCACCGTGACCGTCCACGGCCATCCCATCGACTTCACAGGCTTCACTACCAGGGCAACCCTGGACCACATCCAGCCCTGGCTACACACCCTCCTGCTGGAGGACGGCACCCGGCTCCTTGCCGCCACCGGCCAATGGCCCCAAGCGGCAGAGCACGCGACCACCTACGACAAGGCCCCCGAGCGGCTGCACGACAGCAGACAAGCGCACGTCATGGCAAGCCTGCACACCGACGACCCGGACACAGCCAACTCCCTGATCGACAAGGCCACGATCACCGAACCGTGGGAGAGAGCCGTCGCACAGATCCTCCGCCACTACGCCGACCACGTTGCGGGCCGCGCCACTGTAGATGGCTTCACCGCTATGGCGGACGCCGTGCGGGATGCCTTGGAGCCGACCCCGCCGCACCTACGCATGTTCCGGGTGAGGTTGGTCCTGGCGGCGATCGAACTGGCATCAGAAGGCTGCGAAGCCCAGGCACAACCCCTGCACAACGCGATCGTCCGCGACATCACACAGGCAGGCGACGCGTACGCTGCGCGCGAGATCCTGCGCCACCCCGTCCTATCAGCCAGCGGGCGCTCACGCCGTGAGCTGGAAGCGATCGTCCGCGACGGCGGCCTTGGTCAGCGGGCCCTGCCGGAGTCGGTGCTGTCCTCGATGCTGCAGGCCGTCAGCACAGCGGGAGCGAACCTCGTTCACTGCCTCGCCGAGGAAGGGGCGGCGTCGCCGCATGCGAGGCGGCCAGGCATCAGCTGAGGCAACTTCCCAATCTCGATGTCAAGCCGGAGTCTGGTACGGGTGGCTGGCTGACGAGGCATCGCCGGATTTCCCGTCGTGGCAGCGGTATTGGTCTCTACAGTTACCCCATGGCTTCTGATGACCTGCTCGGGATGATCCGGGATCTAATGGTGGTTGAGCGTCCGGCCGGAACGCATCTCTCGCAGTCGAGCACTCCCGGAGGAAGCAGCGCCCTCGTACGGAATGACGACAACGCGCTCGTCACACAGGCCGTGCTCTACCCGGCCGACGACGAACTCGGGGCGGTCAGAGCCGCAGGCATCAGGGTAGGCGTCGCTGTGGGGGTGACGGTCGGTATCGCGGCGACCGTCGCGGTGGGGGCCGTTGCTGTGAAGGTCGTGCCGCACGTCAAAAACAAGTTCAACGACCTCAAGTCGAAGCTGAACCGCGTGCCGGAGGACACCGTCGAGGCCGCCGATCAAGGGGCAAGGCCGAAGCAGTGCGATGGTGAACGGACCGCTCGCCGGATGCTCACAGAGCAGTCGGCGAGCAGCATCTGATCACTGCGGTTTGGCTCACGCGCCACGTCCCGGCTCGCGCACGGCCCTGCTCATCAGCTTGATCCAGCCGTTGCCGCACGAGATGGTGCGGCTTGGAACGACGCCTGCGATGCCAGTGTTGATGTCCACGGCCTCGACACCGCCGACATGCGCTGCTCGGCTGACGGTGGCCAGTCGGCCTTCATCTGGGGACATGCTGGCGGCAGCGTGAACGCGTTCGAGCAGGTCACGGTGACGGACGCCCATGCCCATGCGCACCGCCGCGGTCCGCAATTCGAATTCGTCCGAGTCGCGTCTGGTGCGAGATTCCCGCACTGGACGCCACCGGGCGCCCTGGGGCCAGGGTGTAACAGAACACTGCCGTGCACGTTCCGGCAGTGAAGGGAATTGCGCTTTACGCAATCCCCCGCAGTGATCCGGAGGAACGGTGAAAACCGCGACGACTTCCCTTTTGCCCCCCATCGACCGCTCTCACCTGCAGGAGAACCTGTTCTCCTGGCTCGATCCTGAGACAGCCCCCGAGCCGAACGCGGCTCCGGCCGGCGTGCCCGAGCCCGAGCAGAAGACCGCTCCCCCCTCGATACCGCCGACCACCGAGGAAGAGGCACCGGGCCTCTCCCACGTCTGGGTCGTCGCCGCCGAAATCGAGGTCACACCGAAGGTCGCGAGCGTCGCCGACTACCGCGGCAGCTTCAAAACGGCCGAAGGCCAGCGTGTTGACGCACTCGAGGTGTACTGCCGGGCCTGCCGCCGCCCGTACGACATGGTCAAGGGCGACGACTGTGCCGCGAAGATCGACAACACGCACTTGATCGGCGGAGACCAAAGCAAGCGGGCCAAGCGCAAGATCCCAACGCCCCCCGCAAACGCGCGGCTCATCCCCGGAGGCACGATCAACCGGCGTGGTATCGACGCCTACGTATCAGGGGTGTCCCGCCCGAAGCGCTGAGCACGCGACAGTAACGCCGCCCACATTCAGGGTGCACGGCGTGACTACTCAGCGAACCTCCTGGGCACTTGCTCGCGAAGCCGCCGGCCTGTGCCTCACCGCCTTCGGCTTGCTCGGTGTCCTCCTGTCGCTTGGTGCACTCCACTGGGCTGCAGGCCTGTCCGCCACCATGGTCGGGATCCTCACCACGGGGCTGCTGATCGTCCCCAAGGCGAACGCCTCCCGCCAATCCCATATCCTCCGCGCCACCGTCTGCGCCGTCGGATATGGCGGGCTGACCGGCTGTGCGTTCGCGCTATGTGCGCCCATTGGCTGGACCGGTGTCGCCCTCGCAGTGACCGCGGCCGGCCTATGGCTGATCACCGACCGCGAGGGTGCCTGATGCCCCGCCAGTTCCTCCCCACTCTCCGCAGCCTGCTCGCGCCTAGGGCATCCGGCCCGCAATCACCCCCACCTGCGGAGACGAAAGACCTCCTAGCTGGCGGCGTCTACACGTCGATGTCGTTCGCCGGTGTCACAAACGTATGGGGCACCCCTGGCCACGCGGACGGCTGGGACCTCGAGCGCGTCATCATCGAGGGCTATGAGCGGTCCATCTGGACCTTCAAGAGCGTCGAGGCGATCAGCAAGCACGCCTCCACCCTGCCGGTGCAGATAGGCCGTGGCGGAGACGAGCGACAGTTCGAGGAGACCCTCGAGGACCACCCGCTCCTGCGGCTGCTGAACAAGAAGGCCAACCCACTCGAGACCGGCGACGTCTTCAAGAAGCGGCTGAGCGCCCAGTTGCTGCTCAGCAAGAAGGGCGTGTTCATCGAGAAGACGTTCAGCCGCGGCGGTGTCCTGACCAGGCTCGATCTGCTGCCCCCAGACCGCGTCCAGATCATCCCGGACGACCGGAACGCGGACTACGTGAAGCACTTCGAGTTCACGAACTACGCCGGCCAGATCCGTGAGCTGAAGCCGAAGAACGTCATCTGGCTCAGGGATCCCCATCCCACTGATCCGTTCTGCGGTATTACCCCGATAGAGGCCGCAGGGCTGTCGGTCAACTTGGACGTGATGGCGCGGACCTACAACATCAGCTTTATCGAAAACGACGGCAGGCCCGGCGGCATCGTTGGCATCGACCTGGACGGCGTCGACGCCAACGAGGTCGAGCGGATCCAGAAGCGGCTCGCCCCAGGCGCGCACAATGCTGGGCAGCTCACCCTCGTCGGAACAGGGCCTGGTGGCGTGAGCTACGTGGATACCTCTGCTCGGCCGCGAGAGATGGCCTACGAAACGCTGGCCAGCACCACGAAGCAGGAAATCCTCTCCGCGTTCGGCGTGTACGAGAGCGTCATTGGCAACGCCTCCGAGCGGACGTTCAACAACGCCGACCGCGAGGAGTGGAACTTCTGGGCGCATACTGCGCTCCCTCACCTCAACCTGATCGCGTCGGCATTCGACCCAGACCTGTCCGACGACTGGGTGATCCGGTTCGACACCTCCCGCATCGCCGCCCTCGAGTTCCCCCGCCGTCAAGCGCGCGAGGAGGCCCGCAAGGAGTTCGAGGCGGGCCTGATCACGATCGACGAGTACCGCGAGATCGCCAACCGTCGCCCCTTCAACACGCCGCAGTCCCGTGCACTATGGATCAGCCCGCAGAAGGCACCCGTCCCGGCCAACGACCAGGACGCGGCCGCACTCGGCCTAGCCCCGGAGCCGGGCGCCGGCGGCGAATCCGACACTGACGCGAACGCGGCACTGCCCGCGACCGGTGGCGACGAGTCCGCTGCCGCGGCGGTCGTCGAGGCTCGCACTACCGAACCGGCTCCGACCGCTGCGGACGATATCGCCGCGGCCCGCGGACAGGCGCCACTCGAGCTGCCCGCCGGTGCGGCGGCTGCTGCTGACGACGTCGCTGCGGCCCGCGCAAGGGTCACCGAGGCGGCCTCAGGGGACGCGGCCGACGACATCGCGCGCGCCCGCTCCAACAACACGCAGCCCGAGTCCGGACCCGCTACCGAGGACGTCGAGACCGCGCGGGCACAGCTCGAGGTCAAGGCACTTCCGACTGGTGGCTTCGAGATAGCCGACTCCGACTTCGACACCCTGTCTAAGGCTGTGGCCGCAGTCCTCACCTCGCTCCTGGCACGCCAGGAAGGCGTCATCGTCGCACGGCTCCGCGCCCCGAAGACCCGCAAGTACACGCGGTTCTGGACGCCGCAAGATGAGAATGACATCCGCAGCGGCGACGCACATATCGACCAGGACCGCGTCGTCAGCGCCAGCCGCTGGGCGGAAGAGACCACCAACGCCCTCGCCCCGATCTTGCAGCAGGCCACGACCGCCACTGCCCGTAAGCTGAGCCAAGCCCTCACCGGCGCCAATACGGTGCCCCCGGCCGCGGTCGCTGCCGCACTCGTCACCACTATGTACGCCGGCGAAGCCGTCACCGCGTTCCTCGGCGAACTGGTCGACGTGCTGCGGAATGCTCAGGACAACGGGTCGAATCTCGACCTTGAGACCCTCATACACAAGGTGGGCGATTTCTACCGCTCAGCGGTGCCCACTCTCATTGCCCGGGTCGCCGAGACGTGCGCCGTCTCGACCATCAACGGGGCCGCGGACGCCACGGCGGAAAGCGCCGGACCCGGAGTCGCCCGGACATGGGTCACCCGCCAGGACGCCCGCGTACGGACCGCGCACAAGGTCCTGCACGGCAAGATCCTGCCGGTCGGCACCCCGTACGAGGTCAACGGCTTCCAGCTCCGCTATCCCGGCGATCCCTTCGCCCCCATCGCCCTCACGATCAACTGCCGTTGCCGTCTCCACTATGACACCGACCCCAAGGACTAGCCCCACATGTGGCCCGCCATCTGGACCGTCTGGACTCTGATCTTCTTCACCGCCGAGGGCATCGCCCTGGCCAACAAGCGCGACGGCGACACCCTGTCGGAGAACTTCCGGCGCCTCTTCCGCACCCGCACAAGCAAGGTCGGCCGGGCGATATTCGCTGTGGGCTGGTTCGGCTTCGCGGGATGGTTCGCGATCCACATCCTCACCGAAACCATGTAGAGGCCGGACCCAGCGTCGCTTCCCGATTTGGCAGGGCGAGACGGTAACCACCTGCGGTGTGCATGGTCCGCGGCATGCTGAATCGCCCCGCTGCTGCGCACGCTGAGTTGCAGAACCTGAGTGACGGCCTCGAGGCCAAGGCCATCCGCCGTAAGTGGAACCCCGCCCTGCACCCGCGCGACAGCAAGGGCCGCTTCATCGAGACGGGCGGAGTCGTCAGGCTGTGGGGCGGCAAGCTCGCGCGCGTCGTCCGCGCCCTCCCCAACGACCGCATCCTCGTCCAGGACAAGAGCGGCCCCGGCGAATACAAGGGGCGCAGGCACACCACCAGTGCCAAGTGGGTGTCCATGGTCGCCCGCCCCGATGGTTCCGCGCCCACCGAGGACGAGGACAAGGTCGTCGCGGAGGACGAGAAGCGTCTCAAGGACCCACGCCGAGGGAACGGTGTGGCCAAGGACGACGACGGCGACCCCGATACTCCCGGTGATGCACATGACAACGACGATCAGGGCCGCCCCATTGGTGACGACGACGGTGACGGCCCGGACAACGATGACGACCAAGACGAGCCGGCCGACGGCAAGCACCCCATCAACGCGGATGCCCTGCCAAACAAGCGGCACGCGGCTGGCTCCCGCTTCAAGGACACCGCTGCTGTCCGTCGGCATTTCACCGAGCTCGCTGAGCGCTCCGGGCAGAAACGGAAGATGGCGCAGTTCCTGCGGTCCGTTGCGGGCGACGACGACCTGCGGACTACCCGGGACGGCCGCCTGGCGATCCTTCCCGACGACTCCACCGGCCGCTGGTACCTGACGGCCGTTGGCACCGGCCAGCGCATGGACGCCGCTGGCGACTTCGCCAGCCCGCAGGAAGCTGCACGGTTCGCGGAGCACCTCGGCCGAACCGCTTCCTCCTCTGACGCCACGGCCGCCGGGGGGTTCGACTTCTCCGACCCGGAGCTCGACAGCGTCGCGTCCGTCTGGCTATCCGCCAAGGGCGAGAACATCCAGGCAGCCATCAGTCGGGCCCGCTCGGAGTTCACCAACAGCCAGCCCGCAGCGAAGAAGACCACAGCGCCGAAGAAGAACGCGGCCGCGGCGATGGCTCCGGCGCAGCCGCGATTCAAGACCCTCACGGACGTCCGTACCCACTGGACGAGCCGCAACGGCGCAGCCCCTCCCGAGGACCAGGAGCGCCTCGATGCCCTGGTCGCCGACAAGCGGCTCAAGCTCGCAGGGAATGGTCAGTTCGTCATCGCCCGGACGCCGGACGGGCAGCAGTACCAGCTCATCACCACCGGCACCGGCGCGCCCGTCGGTCCGCCGTTCCCCCGGCAGCGCAACGCCCAGGACCTCGCCGACAGAATTGTCGCAGCCGGCATCGTGGACAGGAACGGCAAGCCGCTGGACCTGTCCGACCCGGACGCTACGGTCACCGGCTGGCGCTCCAAGGACAATCAGTCGTTCGCCGAAGTGGTCGACCGGGTGCTGGGCCGCTCCGGCAATGAACCCGCCCCAGACGCCGACCCGAAGCCGACGCCCGAGGCAGCCACCCCCCAGGACCGGTCGGGCCCCACGGTCAGCCGTGATGCCCTCAAGCCCGGTGACCGTGTCAAGGTCACAGTCAACGGCCGAGACATCGAGTGGCCGGTGAGCACCCGCGACCAGGTCAAGCCGACTACCGTCACCGTCGAGGGCACCGTCGCGACTACCTACCAGCCGGGCTCGGGAACCACCGGTGCCCCTCTGGTGGACGTCACGCTGACCGGCCCGGACGGCAAGGTGATGGTGTCCGACGACACCGCGCGTGTCCTGCGGATGCCGAGCCAGGTCGAGGTGTCCGGAAGCGCTGGCGGTTTCGCGCCCGAGGAGATGCGTGCCGATCGCGTCCGGGTGGGCGATGTCGTCGCGCGCGGCGAGTTCGGGCACGTCGTCACACGGGTGGACCGATACAAGAAGGGCCGTACCTTCACCACCCGCAACCTCGGGGGCCTCGGTGAGATCGACCAGTTCGGCACGCGCCGCAGCGACATGCTGGACGTCGTACCGAAGGCCCGACGCCAGCCGGAGGACGTACAGCGCGACATCCCCAACCGCACTCAGCAGCATGCCAGCAGCACAGACGCCAGGCGGGCCGCGGCCGGCATCCTCAGCGACTGGGAGCGCGTCAACGCACTGGCCGGGCAGCAGTGGCCCGATGGGGCACCAGAGCAGATCCAGGCCCTCGCGCAGCACATGCAGAACGTCACGGACGCACCGAAGGGCACCGAGGGCTACCAAGCCAATGCCCAGGCCATGAGGGACGCCCTCACGGCCGTCGACGACCTGGAAACCGACGGCATCGACTCGGATCTGTTGAAGGCGCTCTACCAGCTCGAGGAAAACCTCGATGCGAATGCCGCCCGGTTCGACGCCGACGCCCGCGCGATCACCGAGAACAAACGGAAGCGGGAGGCCGCCGCGCAGGAGCAGCAGCGCGTGCGGGAGCTGACCTCCCGACCGCCGGTGACGAACCTGGACGACGAGCAGCTCCGCGCCGAGTACGACGAGCTGACCTCCACCAACCGCAGTAACCACGCCACGGCGCAGGCCGCGTTCGAGAGCCGGTTGGAGGAGGTCGAGCGCGAACGCCGCAAGCGCGACAGGCAGGATCTCGCCGAACGCCCAGCCCCGAACCTCCTCGAGACCGAGCAGCTCCGGGCGGAGCAGGCCGAACTTGCGCGAGCCCTCTCGTCGTACGAGGCCGACGACGTCGCCAAAGTACACCGACAGCGCATGGCCGCAGTCGAGGCCGAACTATCACGACGCGACGGCGGAGAGCCCGCGCCTGACGCCCCAGAGAACGCCGCCCGGAAGGTCAACAGCGGCCGCGACTCCGCCGATACTGGCGCGTCTGGCGAACCGCTGAGGTATGCGTGGGACCGGCCCGAGCGGTTCGTCACCCTGACGATGCCGGAGGCCCTGGTCGACTTCCTGTACGTCGAAGAGACCGCGGCCATGGAGGATCCGGACACGCGGAAGGCCCTCACCGAGGCCAAGAGGGGGCGCAGCGGCACACTCAAGGTGACCGGCCCGATCGAGGTGCACCGCGCTCTCCTGGACTGGGCGTGGACGCTGGCAGGCGGCGAAGGGATGGAGTCCGATCCTGCTGAGGTTCGGGCCTACGGGAACTACGCCAAGCGCATTGACGAGGCAGCCGCCGACCTGCGCCGCCGCCCGCAGACGGACGGCAATACCCAGGACGGGGGGAAGCCGAAAGCCCCGAACACCAGTGCCTCCGGAAGTGGAAACGCGCCGTCGGCCGGCGTCCCGACCACGCCCAAGCCCGGCCCCGGTGTCGCCGACAGCGGCACCGTCAAGCTAAGCCCCGACGAAGTGTCCGCCCAGCTCGACGCCGTCCACCCGGGAGGCTCCAAGGCCCCGTCCTCCATGGACGACGGGGAACTCCGCGACGAAATCGTCTCCCTGATGGAGCGGGAGATGGAGAACGGCGGAGAGCTGATTGGCGTCGACCGTACGCGCCTGCGGGTCCTCGAGGCGGAAGAGGCCCGCCGCGCGGGCCGCGCGCCGAAGCGGGAGCAGCCGAAGCCGCCCGCAGAGGAACCCGGAGGTCTGTTCGACGTCGGCCAGCCGGACGCCCCGTCGCCGATGTTCGCCGACCCGGATAACCCGCTGGACCGGCCGGACGACGAGTTCGGCACCCCGGACATGTTCGCCGCTGCCGAGGGCCGCGACACCAGCAAGCTGCGCGCCCCACAGACGCGCGCGCCCATGGACTTCGAGGTCGGGGACCGGTTCGTCGACGCCGACGGGCGCACGTACACCGTGGCGGAGAAGCCGATACGCACCGGCCGCGGCCGCGTCCGCGTCGTCTCCGAAGGCGGTCAGGAGCACTACCTCAACCCGGACAACGAGCTGCGAGTGTTGTACCCGGACGAGGCCGCGCCCGAGGTACCGGCCGCAGACGCGCCTGAAGGCGACGCTCCCACCGCGGACGCTCCCGAGGGCGAGTCCCCGGCTGCGGACGCGCCCAAAAGCGATGACGCCAACACGGCTCACGTAGATGAGCCTTCTGCCCCGCAGCCGGAGGGCGACGCGGGCGACGCCGGCCCGGTTGGGGACCGCGAGCCCGCCGACATGAGCGCCGACGAACTCGCCGACGAGATCGACGACCTCGAGGACGTCACCAGGGCACTCCGGGAGTCCACCGACCCGCTGGAACTGGCGTACCGGCTGCGCGCGGAGCGCCGACTGTGGGCTCTGCAGCGAGAGGAAGCCGACCACTGGAGGCGGGAACCTGAGTACGACGCCGAGGGGAACCTGGTCGAGCCGTCCCGCGGGAGCATCCTGCTCGACCGGGTGGGCGGCTACGGGCTGAACCAGGACGAAGCCCGTGGAGCCGTCTCCAGCGTGGCCGAGTTGCCGCCCGCCAAGCCTGGCGGCTACTCCGACGATGAGTGGGAGAAGATCGAGGCCAAGGCGTCCACTGCGGAGACGTACCCGCCCACCGATGAGCAGCAAGTCATTATCGAGGGCGCGGCCAGGCGCGGCCTGGACATGCGGGTCATGGCGCTCGCCGGTACCGGCAAGTCCACGACGCTCAAAATGCTGTCGCATCGCATGCCGACGAAGGAGATCCTTTACCTGGCCTTCAACCGGTCTGTGGCCGACGAGGCGATCGAGGCGCAGCAGCGAGGCGAGTACGGGAAGAACCTCACCCCGACCACGGCCAATGCGTACGCGAACAGCATGGTGGACCGCGCCCTGCTGGACCGGTTGAAATGGCCGCGCCTCAACGACCAGCAGCTCGCCGACCGCATGCGGTGGTACACCCGGGTCCAGACCAGCGGCGACTCGCTGTCCCCGCGCCATGCCGCGTACTACGCCAACAAGCTGCTTTCCGAGTGGGTCAAGTCTGAGGACAACGAGTTCGCTGCACGCCACCTGCCCGAGGAACTCCGAAACAGGGAGGCCGTGTTCGAGGCGGTCAAGCCGCTTGCCGAGCAGATGTGGGCCAACATCAACGACCCGAAGGCGAACGACAGGGACCGAGACCTTCCGCTGTCGTTTGACCACACGGTGAAGATGTGGGCGCGGTCCGGCAGGGTGCCGGACACGGACGTGCTGTTCTGGGACGAAGCGCAGGACGTGAATCCCGTCATGGAGGGCATCGTCCGCAACATCCGCGCCGCCGGCGTTCAGGTCGTGGCGGTCGGCGATTCCAACCAGGCCATCTATGGGTTCCGGGGGGCGACGGACGCTTTGGGGCGGCTGCCCGCAGACGCCACCGCCACCCTCACCCAGACGTTCCGGTTCGGTGACGCTGTCGCCGACGCCGGAAACAAGTTCCTGCGGCTGGTCGGCACGCGGATGCGGTTGAAGGGCTGGGACCGCAAGAACTCACGCATCGCCGAGATCCACCCGGGCGATGAGACCATGCTCATCGCCCGTACGAACGCTGGCGTTGTTCTCGGTGCAGTCGAGGGACTGCAGGCCGGCCGGAAGGTAGCCGTCTCCGGCGGACTCAACGACCTGCGGAAGTTCCTGGAAGCCGCCGAGGCGCTGCGTGACGGCAAGCGCACCACGCACCAGGAGCTGGCGCGGTTCAACGGCATGGACTGGGACACCATCCGCGAGGAGGTCTCTGCCGACAAGGACCTCAAGCAGCTCGACAGCATGTTCAAGCTGATGGAACGCCACAGTGAGCAACTCGACGCGCTGCTGGCCGCGGTGCGCATGCCGCGCCCGCTGGTGGAGGATGACGGCAAGCGCCTGTGGGTCAAGTTGGCTTTCGGTGACCGCAACTTCGAGAGCACGAAGGAATGGCTCAAGCGCCAAGGGTTCGGATACGACGGCATCAGCAAGCGGTGGGGCTACCCGCCGCCGAGGAAGGGGGACCACGCCCCTGAGCAGGAACGCACCCAGGTCCTGCAGAAGGTCGAGCGGTACATCGCTGACCGGTACACCGCCCCTCCGAGCAGCACCGGCGGACAGATCGTCGACCAGGCCGCGCCGCACGATCTCCTGGTCGCTACCGCTCACAAGGCCAAGGGCCTGGAGTCGGAACGCGTCCGTATAGCCGGAGACTTCTTCACACCGAAGGAGACACCCGAGGGCGGCATCGACTGGGACACCATCCCCGACGACGAAGAGCTGCGATTGGCGTACGTCGCAGTCACCCGCGCAACGGACGTCCTCGACATGGGCTCCCTGGGATGGGTCGTCGACGCCACCCGGGGCGACGACCCGATGAAGGAGCCGGACGGCGTCTACACCAGTGCCTGGAAGATCAGCGACTTCCAGACCGGAAACAGCATCTCCTTTTGGTCCGAGGACGGGGAGAACCTGATCAAGGGGACCGTCTCCGCGATCGACGGTGTGGAGTTGCGTGTTCGCACTGAGAACGGCCGCACCACGACGATCACGCCAAGCCAGGTCGCGCGTCGCGAAGGACAGGGGGAGCCTCGCTTGCCTGTGGCCAGCCCCGAGGAACTGGACGCGGCCCTGCGTAACGGCCGGTTCGTCCCACCACAGCCCGAGAGCACGGTTCGCCTTTCGCAGGATGAAGTGCGCGGCACGCTCGCCCGCATCCGTCCTGAGCCTGCTGATGCTCATGACGACGGCGGCAACGACGAGGAGTCCACAGCACGCATGGTCGCGGATGGGCTTCCGGAGCTCCCGCCGCTACCGAAGCTGACCGGCCTGTCCCGGCAGAACAAGGACGACGTACGGCGCATCCGCGGGGACTACGACAAGATCCGGAAGTCTCTGGACGGGGTCCTCGCCGGGGACCCGCCGACCCGCGACGCGCGGGAGGACCTACGCCGCGTCCGAGAGCAGCTCGACTACGTCGCCGGCCGGCTGACGCGGGACCTGCTGCCGGAATCCGACCAGGCGCAGTCCGTGCGCACCAGCTTGTACAACCTGGGCCAGTACTTGGACCAGGCGCTCGCTGCCCTGCCAAAGCGTGACCCGCAGCCGCTCGGGGAGGGCCCCCACGGCGGCACGCTGTTCTACCCGTGGGACATCCGTGAGGGGGACCTGGTCAGCTTCGACGCGGAGAACCCTGCCGACCGGGAGCGGGGCCTCGCCCCGTACTACGGGACCTTCCAGGGACGCGCGTCCGCAGCGTCCGGGGAGCAGGGCCGCACGCTGGTCACCTACCAGAACCTGCGCTGGAACAACGACCGGCAGAGGTGGGAGAACCAAGGTATCCAGCACACCGTCACCATGCCGCCCCGCGGCCTGGTGGAGCGGCTCACCCCGGAGCAGTGGGACGCCTGGCGCCGCTCGAAGCAGTCCCGCACCGACGACACGCCCACGAACCCCCCCGAGGTCCCGCCCGCTCCGATCGGAGAGGCGTCGCCAGCGAACATGGCCGACGTGGAGATCGCGGCAGAGCTGGAAGCCCTCGAGGCATGGCGGCAGCGGCACGTCATGCGGGGCGGCGAAGGCCCGTCCCTGCCCCAACGGGATCTCTTCCCGGCCACGATCCGCATCGGCAACCGCCGCGGTGCCCTCCTTGACGAGAACCGCAAGCGCATCATCGACCGCGATGCGAAGGAGCGGCGGGAGAAGGAGGCGCGGGAGCGGGCGGAGCTGCTCGAGCGGGCGGAGATCGGCGCACGGAACGGAGACGGCTTGTACCCAGTGGCCGTCGACGGCACGCCTGATGTGGGCACCGTCAGCCGGGTCGTTCGCTCGTGGAAGTACACAAACGCCTACGGTGAGCAGTCCCCGCGGACCTACAAGAGCCGTGCCGACGCGGTGGCTGCGCTCGTCCGCAACTACGACATCCGCCGGCAGAACAGCGAGCGGCTTGCCCTGCAGGACCAGGCCCGTAGCGAGACCCCGGAAGGGTGGGTCCTCGGCGACCGCGACGACGTCGCCGAGAACGACATCATCCGGGTGCCGATCACCCGGCAAGACGCGGACGGCCGTCCGTACCCCGTGGGATGGAGGCAGCCGGTCCGCGTGAACAGCGTGAGCCGGAACGACAACGGGACGATGGTCCTGCCCGTCTCCAACCCCGACGGCTCACGGTCGGATATCAGCCCCGTCTTCCTGAGCCGCCCCGACGACACATTCGCCTGGGCCAGCGACCGTACGCGGCCGGAGCCGACGCCAGCATGGCAGCACGAACTCGGCGTCCGCATGGGCGACATCAGCGACGACATCGCCACCCTGCGGAATCACTCCGCAGGGATCGACGACCAGGACCGCATGCAGCGCCTCCAGGAACTGATCCAGCGCGTCGAGGAAGGCAACAGCGGGGACCTGCAGGCCGACCTCCGCCGCATCCGCGACGAGGCCGCGTGGATCGAGGAGGAGTTCTCGAACCCGGATCTCCCCTACGAGTCCCGGACCTACAAGTCGTGGGCCACGGCCGCACATAGGAAGGCACAGTGGGCCCTCGACCACCCTGATTTCCAGACCGACCGACCCGACAGCGGCTCTGACGCCGACCGAGCGAACACCGACGACCGTGCCGCGCGGGCGCAGGGCCTGTTCAGCGAGGGCATGAATGCCGTCGGTGGCGAGTCACTCCCGGAAATGCAGGAGTTGCGCGACCGCCTGGACCGTGCAGGCACCGCCGATGACCCGGACGAGGAATTCCGCAGCATCGCCGCCCGTCTGAACGCGCTCGCCGAGCAGTACGAGCTCGCAGGCCCGCAGGGTGAGCAAGCGGCCGATCGGTTCCGCCGCGCGGCGCGCGGCGCCACTGGTGAGGACGGCGGTGTGGCCACCGACGGCGGCGGCACAGACGCGATTGCTGCGTCAGCGGCTGTTCCGAACACCCCCCGCTTCCCCAGCGTCGACGAGATCCGTGACCGGTGGCGGCGCGGTGAGCTGGATGAGCCGAGTCACCCCTCGGCGGTCCCGGAGGAGCAGTCCCGGGACCGCTATGCGGACGATCCCACTCTGGAGATGTCCGAGGGTGGTCGCCTGACAATCCTGCAAGCCATTTCGAATGGTGGGGCGGGCTGGAGAGTCATGGCTCCCGGGTCGATGGAGGAGGTCGCCAGGGCCTTCGACCGCGACGAGGCGCTTGCCTATGCGCGCGTGTTGGAAGGCATCCGGGACGCAGACGGCCGCCCCTTCCCATGGGACGCGCCCGACGCGGCAAACCGCGCCTTGTCCTTCCGCGGTCCTAACGGGGAATCACTCGGGGAATCGGTTGCCCAGCAGATCATCGACCGTGGCGACAGCGAAGGCCTGCACAGGCTCTGGCAGGAGAAAGCGCAGCAGTACCACGACCGGGAACGCCACCTTGACTCGTACTACGACGCTTGGCGTGCCCAGCAGGAGGCGGAAGGCTACACGATCCCTGTCGACGTGAGGGATGCCCAGGTTGGCGACGACATCACTGCGCTCAACCAGGGCGCTTTCTTCCGCCCTGCCACTCAGCGCGGACGACTCGCGAGACAGTTGGAGGCATCGCAGGCCAACAACACGGGCTCGTGGCCTTTCACGGTCGGTTCGGACTACTCGGCACGCACCGAAGACAGAGTCATGGAGACCGACCTCGTCCGAGGGGAGACCACAAGAACCCCGTTTGACTGGTTCTACGTCCGGAACACCCCAGACCGGCCCCTGGCCTTCCGCCGGCCCCGGCCCGGCGAGGAGGAGCAGCAGGATGGCGAGAGGCGCCAGCAACGACGTGAGGCCGTTGCTGGACCCGTCGAACCGGGCAGCGGCAACGACGACCAGCGCAACGACAGCACCGACGACCAGAACGAGGTACGCGGGAACACCCCGGAGAACGGGGACGACCAACAGCAGAACGACGACGCCCGGGGAGATGACGAGGAGGAGCGCCGACGGCGACGCGACGGTGACGTCGACGGCGGAGTGGCCGACCCCAATGGAGAGCCTGACGGCGGGGGCGCGGGCCCGCCCGACACCAGCGGCAACCACACTGGCGGCTCGAGCGGCAACGGCGACGGGCCCGGCAATTCCGACGACGCTCAGGATGAGCCGAGGCGGAACGAAGACGAAGACGATGAGGAGCGGCGCAGGCGTCGGCGTCAACGCCGTGACCGCACGGGAGGCAGCAGCGGTCCGGACGAGCCCGGCCTGCCGCGCCTGAACCTGCCGGACTTCAACCTGCCGGATGCCACCGGTGACGATGGCGACGGCGAAAGCGGTGCGCGCGACCGTGACGGCGGCCGCTCCCGCTCCCGCCACCGCGACGTGGACTCCTTGCGGAACGCCTGGAAGTCCGGCAAGGACCTCAATCCGGACGAGGACACTCCCGAGCGACGCGCGCTCCTGGCGCAGGCCGCAGACCGTGAGGGCCTCGTCCTGTCGCCCGAGAGCGGACTGGTCACATGGCCGGAACCGCAGGACGACGGCAGCACCGTGTGGCGCTTCGCCCAAGTACGCAACGGCACGAACGTTCCCGGCATCACCCTGACCACCAACGACCCCGACGAGGCGCGCGCACTCGCAGGACGGTTCGAGGAAATCACCGACCGCAACGGCGACCCTTTCGACTGGCATCAGGCGTGGGGCCCGAGCAGCGTGGCTGTATGGCGAGACGGGGAAGGCCGCACCCTGCCGCAGGCACTCCGCGCTGTTCAAGACGACTACGAACAAGAGCGCAGCGGCGCCTTCACCCTGCCCAATGACCTCACCACGTTGGCGGACCACGAGCTTGAGGACGCGTACCGCCAAGGCCTCGGCCCGGCGGACGAGATCCGCGTGATGGAGGAGATGGACCGCCGCGACGGCTACGTCGACGAGCGGATCCGCGCCGCTGTGCCGGACACGCCGCCGGCGGACGCCGAAGAAGCGGAGCGCCGCGGTCGCGCCATGGACGAGGCCCTTGGTTTCGGTGACACAGACGTCACGCGCCCCGCTCCGGCCACCCCCGGCCGTCTGCATCGCGAGTTCAGTGCCCTCGACGAGGAGCGGTTCCAGGCAGCCATGCAGGCCACCGGGGGCCGTCTCTTCAATGCCGAGTCCGAGGATTCCGGAGTTGATCCTCGCGACCTCTTCTCCGGCCGCAAGGTCACCGCCGCGCGGAGCCGGAAGCTCGCGTCGCGCGAGTTGAATGACTGGTGGCAGGAGAACGGCGGCCGCCTGACGTACTCCACGTACCGCCAGCGTGAGCAGGATCGTGTGCTGCGCGATGAGTTCGCCCTCATCGACGATGCCCGCTACCGCGCCGCGATCGACGCCACGAACGGGTACTTCTTCAAGCACGAGTACAAGTACGGCGGCACCAACTTCGACGAGCGGGAACTGTTCTCCGGTGGCAGCCTCTCAGCGCGCGACCGGTGGAGGCAGTACGCCAGCGAGGAACTGCAGGAGTGGTTCGACGCCAACGGCGGGCGTTTTACCTTCGCCCAGTTCAAACAGCAGCGCCGCGACGGCGAGCGCCGGGACCAAGACGAGTTCAAGGAGGAGCAGCGTCGCGCGGCTGAGGCCGGGGGAGCTGAGGATACGGCCCTCATCACAGCCGGCGATGTCGCACCGGCGCCGCCATTCAACTCTGCAGATGTTGAGAGCGAGGAGGACGCCGCGTTCCGGTTCGGCGGGCACGACCGGATGAAGCAGTTCGCCGACCAGGCAGAGGTGCGGCCCTCCGGGAACGGCGAGACCGAGTCCGTGTGGCTCGACAGCCGGCAGATCGGAAGCATCTCCAATCCCTACCGTTCCACCCCCGACCGCGAACCGGTGTGGGACGCCCGGCCGTTCTTCGGTTTAGACCACAGCAGGAACAGCCGTTCCCAGAGCCGTGACACGGCCATCGCCAACCTCGTCGTCCGTGCCCTGCGGGATGGCCCCGCGAACCCCACGAACCCCAGCGAAGACGTGTGGGACACCGTGACGGCGCACCTGGGAGGCACGACGCGAGAGCTGCCGGAGCTGCCTGAGTCCCTCCGCGACGACCCTGAGGCGCGCGCCCGGTACGGGCGGCTGTCTGGCACGGTCGATGCCTTCCGTGACCAGCGGTCGCTCAGCGGGAACCTGCGGGACGATCTGACTCAGGGACGCGACGACTTCGCATGGCTGCGGGACGCTCTGAACGACCTGGGCAGCCTGGACGAGCCGAAGCGGAACAACCAACAGCGCCAGGAACTCTCCGACCTAGACGCCCGCGCCTTCTGGGCAGGCCAAATCCTCGAAGGCCTCGGCGGCTCGGACAGCGACCTGGACCGGCCCCGTGCCGACGACGAACCGCAGGGCGACAGCGACGTACCGTCCCCTGCGGGACCGACGCCGGACGAGCCCGTGAACAGTCCGGAGAACACCGCCCGTCCGTCGCCAGAACCCGAGCCGGAGCCGGATCCGAACCCGATCGGCGGCCAGCCCGCGCACTGGGCCCGCGTCGAGGACTTGAGGCCCGGCGACATGGTCCGCATGAACGGCACAACCAAGAATGGCCGACCGGTCCAGCGTGCCGGGTACGTCTACACCGCGCCTGAGCGAGTGGAGATCACCCGACGCGGCCGAACCGAGCAGTCGTGGCGCACCTGGGTCACTGAAAACCCGGACGGCACCGGCGCGGCCGGCAACGTCTACACGACGATCAACGCCACCGCAGCGCGCGCTGAGGCCCCGGACGATGTCGTGCCCGGGTCTCCGGCCACCGGTGCCCAGGCCGCCCTCCGGTCCGGTGATCTGCCCGATCAGATCCCGGTGGACCGCAGCGGCCACGGCCTGTTCCCAGGCAGCACTGTCACCGGCTCCAACGACCGTGAGGGCACCGTCACCGGTGCCACCAACACCACCGTGGCGGTGCGCTGGTCCGACGGAAGCGATGAGAGCGCAATCTCGCCGACCTCGCTCACCCTCACCAACAGCCAGCGCCCCGACGGCTGGACCGCAGACGGCCAGCGAGTGACTCCACGGAGCATCGTCAGTGACACCAACGGCGCGCTCCTCGGACCCGTCGACGACGTCGACGGCGACAACGTCACCATCTCCACGGCTGAGGGGACGGTCACCCGCAACGCCGGCGACCTCCGCATCACCGGCGAAGTCCGGGACGACGTCCCTGCCACAGCCCCGGTGACCGGCATCGACCATCCGGCCGCCGCGGACCTCAAGGAGGGGGACGTCGTGGTCCTGGACCTCGATGACACGCTCGCCACCGTTACCATCACCAGCCCGCCCAGCCGGGACGGGGACCGCGTCACCCTCCAGTACACCGACACCACCACCGGCGAGATGGGCGAGATCAACGTCGATGCCCGCGCGGTCCTCTCGCGCGCTCAGGGCGCAGACGGAGATGCCCCTGACCTCGGCGTCGACGACGCCCCCGAGCCAGACGACGAGCTCATCGTCCACCCGACCCCCCACGTCGTGGATCCTGTGACCGGACCGACCGTCGACCCGGAGCTCGACCTGAGCGACCGCAACGTCATCGGTGACCACGCTGACGGGCCGGACGACGCCCCGGACGCCCACCAGGCTGCGGTCAGGATCACCGCGGACCTCCCCGTCACCCCGGAGCAGGCGTCGGCGCTCGCCGCTCAACTGCGCAGGGCCTCAGACCCATCGACACCCGAGGGACGTGCCGCCCTGCGGGCAGCGGACCAACTCGACCGCGCGGCCGGCCGGACGCCGCCCCCGGGTCTCGACCGGCCCCGCCCGTCGAACGCTGCTCAGATCAGCGAGGGCGATCTGGTGGCCATGGCCGACGAGCGCCGGGGCGACCGAGTCCGTGTCTTCCGCGTCATCGACGCAGAAGACGGACCCGGGGGCGTGCGGAGCTTCCTCCTCGAGGACGAGAACCAGCAGTGGCGGCGCCGAGTCGTCCACGGGGCCATGCCCGTATGGCAGCTCCCCGAGGCCGAGCCGGACCCTGTCATCCCGCCCGACGCTGACGATACCGACCCTGTCCCGGACGCCCCCAACGTGCTCGCCGCCCCGAGCATTCCGAGCCCGCCGGAGACGCCGACGGTCCCGGTTGTCCGCGCCCGCCCGGGGAACCTGCGCATCGGCGATGTCATCGACGCACCCGTCAGCCGGACCGGCTACCAGTTCAACGGTCATCGACGGTTGACGATCATCAGCGCGCCGCAGCATAACGGCTGGTGGATGCAGCTCACCGGCATGGACGAGGGCGGCAACATCCACGACTTCGGTCTGCACAGCGGCCGCGCCGTGAACGTCTACGACCGGAATCGGCCTACCCCGGCTCTGCCGCCCATCGGCACGCCCCGCAACCCCAACCAGGCGCCGCAGTCCGACATCGACCGGATCGTCAGCGACCACGCCCGCAACCTCGCCGCCCGCATCATTGACGAGGCCACCGCCGGAACGGAACCACCCGGCGATATCCACGCCCTACGCGAGCAGATCGCGCAGCGCCTCACCGACGAGGCCTTGCGTGATACCCGTCGAGGAACCCGCCGCGACGGGGCCGCGGCCCTCGACGCCGCAGGCATAACCGGCCGCGACCGGGTCGCTGCCCAGCGGTCTCTCCGCGAAACCCGCGACCGAGCCCACACGGACACCGTGCGGGCCGCCCTGCGCACCATCAACGACCTCTCGCCGCTCCCCGACGAAAGCAACGAGGATCTGGCGGCCCGCGCGCGGGACCTGCTCCGCCTTATCCCGGACCAGGTCGCCGGCCGATGGTCGATGAGGAACTCCGATGCCGACCCGGACATCACCCGGACGGTCGCAGGCCACGCCGACGATGCAGTGAATGCGCTTCTGCAGCAGCTCCATGTCGCGGGCATGGACCCTGGCGACGCCGCGCAGATCGCCCGCATCATCACCCAGCAGCTCGCCGGGTCCCGGCAGGCCACCGCCCGCCGGATCGCGGCCCGGGTCGCCGCGGCGTCCCCCGACGCCGGCCGGCAGCCGGGCCTCCTCGCCCGGATCGTCGCTCTCCTGATCCGCATGGCCAAGCGCCTCGCGGAGTTGGTGAAGGCGGGCGCCCGGAAGATCGCCGAGAAGTACCGGAGCTCGCGCGAGCGCCTGCGTCGCCTGCGGGCATTCCTGGGCCGCATGGTCCGGCGCGTCCGGCAGTGGCCGGAGTCGCGGCGCCTGGCGCGTCTGCACCGCGCGGTGAACCTGCCCGACGCGCACGGCGACTCGCTGGCCGCGCGGATCTCCCACTGGGCCGGACTCATGCCGGAGCCGGGGCGGTTCGGGCAGTCGCAGCGTCGTGTCACCTTCTGGCGCCCGACGACCTGGGGACGGCTCGCCGCGGGCCGACTCCCGGACCGGTCGGACCGCATCCAGTGGACGCCGGACCGGGCAGCCGACGGCGGCCCCGGCCTGACCACGCTCCGCCACATGGCCGCGCTGCGGGCGGCCGGCAACGACGTCGACCAGGACGTGACCCGTCGTCTGTCCGCCGCTCTCGGCGACGACTTCGGGGACGACCCGCACGCCACGCTGCAGCACGCGGACGACTACGTGGCCAGCAGCGAACGGCGCCTGGTCAACCTGCAGGCTGCCCGCAGCAGCGCGACCATCCCGGACGACGAAGACCTCGAGGTCGAGATGACCGCGGCCCGCGCCGAACTCGCGGATGCGCGCCGGGAGTACTCGGACCTGCGGACCCGGTACGCCGCTGCGGTGCCGGACGCCGTGGCCGCGGCCCTGGCCGACGTCCGCGACATGGGACCGGAGGGCAACAACGCTCTCGTGTTCGGCCCGGACACCAACCCGGATGCCGAGCGCGCCGTACGGGGCGTACAGCGCCTCATCCCGCGGGCGTGGCTCAACACGGAGGCGCGCCGCCTGACGGCCGTGGACGGCGACCAGGGCCGTTACGAGCCCCAGGGGCAGCGGATCACGGTCGCCGACCTGGCCGACGGAGGAATGGGCACCGCCGGGTATGCCCTGGCGCAGCACTTCGCCCGGCACCTCGGCGACTTGGATGCCGCGCAGAGGGCGTTCTGGTTCAGCAGGACGCGCACCGGTCGGCCCGGCGCCCGCCGCGTGCGGCCGAGCACCCTGGACCGGCTCCTGCGGCGGCAGCAGACGCAACGGGAGACCGGTGACACCCTCGCGCGGTCCGTTCAGGCGATGTTCAGTGGCGATTGGTACCAGGACGACGACTTGCGCGCGTTCCTCTTGGGCCTGATGGCCACCAGGTAAGGGGGCAGGAAGTGTTCACCGTGACCGGCTCGTTCGAAGACAGGGCGACCTACACCGTGCGGATCACAGGACGGGTCGACCGCCCAGTGATCGGCTCGCACCGCGCCGCTGCCCTGGTGGAGCTCCACATCGGTGAGACCATCGCTTTGGGGCCGACCGGTCCTATGAGGGCCGTTGCAGGGGACGACGGGGCGTCCATCCTCGCGGTGCTCCGTGAGTACACAGACGTCATAGAGGTGAGCGGAAGCGGGTCAAGGCAGGTACGCGTGTCCGAGAAGTGATCCAGGGCTTGCCCAAATTGAGCTAGAACGATCTTGGTTCGAGGTGGAGCGGGACGGTGGAAGCGACATAAGCCGCCCCGCGACACATCCTCCGCCCATGACCAGATACGGATTCGCCATCAAGGCTCTCCCCGCAGGCAGCAAAGTGCCCGGGGACGACGAAGACGACGAGAACGAACAGACTGCGGCCACCCGGTCGCCATCCGGAAAGGCCTCGATCGAAGGCGTCAACCCCAATACGCCCGACAGCGAGTCCTCCGAGGACTTGCCGGACGACCTCCCCGAAAATCCCGCAGTGGAGACCAACTCCGCCGCAGCGGAGGACCTCGAGCAGCCCCCGGTCGCAGACGCGACGCCCGATGGAGAGAGCGGCAACGAGGACCCCGGAGAAGTCCCAGCGCAAGCCGATGACGCGCGTCCCTGGGCTGGCGACATGTACGACGAGGGTGACGAGACCGACCCGGAAGATGCCTACTGCGCGTATGTCGGCAGCGCTGGAGAGCAGGCTTGGCTTGACCGAGCGCCGGACGGCACACTAACCGGGTGGGTGCGCGACACTACGGGTCAGGTATGGCGATACACCTCCCCGGACGCATGGGCGACCGACGTCGACGGGGCGCAGATGAGCCGAACGCACGGACCCGAAGGGGGAGACGACACGACCGTCCCGGAGACGGCGAGCGCCCCGGTCCAGGCAGAAGGCCGCGGCGCTCAGGACCCGCTGTTCGCGAGCCAGTAAGGAGAGCCGAGAGTGCAACTCGATCGCCAGACTTTCCAGGACCGGCTCAACGAGGGCAAGGCCGCATACGAGGCGGGAGAGCCCTCCGATGCGTGCCCGTACGACATGTATGGCAATGCAGAGGAGCAGTTCGGATACCGCTACTGGAACCGGGGCTGGTCCATGGCTCGCTCCGAAGCTGAGTCGCGGCCGCAGCCGCCTGCGGCCAGTACAGGACAGTAGGCAGACACACCCGGCACGGTGCCCGGCGGCCCACTGCCCACCGCCGGAGGTTCCCCGCCGTGCCGAGCGCTGCTCCACCCACCAGAACCACACGCCCTAGCACCATCCAGCGAGGCACGAGCCGGGCAATCTACGCCGTCACCAATGTGATCGACGAGGTCAACGACCTCATCATGCCCGGCGCCTTCGCTCGCACCCTCGCCTCACGTCCTGCCAAGGCGGTGTGGCATCACGGCTGGAAAGACCCCGTCGGTGTCGTCTTCGAGTGCGAGGAGTGGCTGCCTGGCGACCCTCGATTGTCGGAGGTGCCCGGCGACTGGCCCGCCGAGGCCGGCGCCCTCGTTGCCACCGTGCAGTACAACCTCCGCACCCGCCAGGGCCGCGACGCCTACGAGCAGGTCAAACAGTGGCATGAGCACAAGCAGGCCGCGTTCTCCATTGGCTATCGCGTACCGACGGAGGCCGCGACCATGCGCAGCGACGGAGTGCGAGTCATCCACCACCTGGACCTGTACGAGGTCTCGCCCGTCCTGCACGGCGCGCACCCGCTGACCCGCTCGCTCGAGGTGAAGTCCGCGGCCGGCGGCGACGGCCTCGAGTACAAGGCCACGCCCTCCCACGTCGAGATCGACGTCGTCGCCCTGACGGCGGGCAAGGACGTCAAGGTCGCGGGCCTAGCGGTGAAGGCAGCCGACACCGGCCGCGTGCTGATGATCCAGCGGGCCCTAGACGATGACGACCCGGCCGCAGGCACTTGGGAGTTCCCTGGCGGGCATCTGGAGGACGGAGAGGATTCCCTCGCCGCAGCGATGCGCGAGTGGAGCGAGGAGACCGGCTCGACCCTGCCCGGCACCACCAGCGTCGTCGGCTCCTGGACTGCCCCGAACGGCATCTACCGCGGCTTTGTAGCAGTCGTTCCCACCGAAGCCACGATGCCGATTAACACGCCGCACGACGAACGCCGCGTCGCCAACCCGGACGACCCCAAGGGCGACACGACCGAGGTCACCGCCTGGTGGCCGATCAGTTCTCTCCCCGACATGCCCCTCCTGCGGCCGGAGTGCCGCGAGACCCCGTGGGAGCTCCTGGCTGGTGCTGCCCTCCCGCAGGGCCCGGCACCGACGCCACTCCGCCCCCTCCCCCAGGACGTCCTCAACGACATCCTCGACGCCCTGCGAACACCCCGCAGCGCCATAACTGAGAAGAAGTCCGCGCGCGCCGCCGTACGGGCCGCCCGTGCCCTGCCACGCATCGAGCACAAGTCCGCTCGCTCCATGGTCACCGAAGCCAAGAGCCGAGTCCCCACCCCGCTGGAGGCCCCTGTGATGTCGCCCACGCCCCTGCCCGAGTCGCAGGAACAGTTCCGCTCTCGCCTAGCCGACACCGTCCGCGAGCTCCTCGACCAAGACGGCGGCACCTGGACGTACGTCGAAGGCACCTACCCGGACCACGTCATCGTGTCCGTACACAGCGCGGACGAGCGGCGCAACACCCCCTACGCGATCCCGTACACAGTCACGGCTGCGGGTGACATCACCCTGGATAAGCCGCAGCCGGTCGAACTCGCCACCATCGTCGTGCCAGAGAGCACCGCAGCCGCCCGCGCCGCCACCGAAGCCGAGGACATCGACGCCCGCGTCGTGCAACCCACCGTCGGAGCACTCGCCGACGCCACGGCCCGCGTCAGCAACTCCACGGCCGACCCGGAGCAGCTCAAGGACGTCCGCGACAAGGTGCGGGGCCTGATTGCCGCCCTATCCACGAAGGGCCTCCACGTCGACGAGGACGCGCCGCCCATCGCGGACCGCTCCGCCGGTGGGACCCCGCTCGGACTCGACCTGTGGGACGAAGACACCTTCGACGACGGCACCGACCCCGAAGGCGAAGGGGACCAGGACGACGAGGGCGATGAGCGGACCCAAGACCCAGCCGGCACCGTCCGTCTGGATGCCGAGGAGGTGAAGGCCACACTCGCCCTGATGCGGAGCTGAGTTGCACACCGGCATCCGGCCGATCCCCGCGGCCCCCGCCCCGCAGATAACAAGACCGCAGATCAAACCCCTTGCGATGCCCAATCTTGACGTCCCGAGCGGGCAGCGCGCGACGTTAACGCCCCTCTCCCTTTTCCATTCCGCCTCGCGTTGAGGCGTCCCGGTGCTGGCCGGGCGAGCGACGCACGTCAACCGCACCCAGCATCAGGGAGAGCAACTCCAATGCCCACCAGCCGTATCGAGGAACTACAGAAGGCACTTCAGCTCAAGTCCGTCGAGGCCGAGCGCATCAGCCAGACGTTCAGGGTTGAGGACGGCGGCCAGTTCGTCGTCTCCAGCGACCAGGCGAAGGCCTTCAAGAAGGTGTCCACCGAGGCCGCAGAGATCAAGAGCCTCATCGAAGCCGAGCAGGGCCTGACCGAAATCAAGCAATACCTCGACACCCCGGAAAACGCGCCAGCCGCGGCCACCCACTACGGCCAGCGCCCCGGTATCGAGGAGAAGTCCCTCGGTGACCTGTTCTGTGAGTCCGCCTCCTACCAGAACGCCACGCAGGCCGGTTTCCGTGACAAGCCATACATCCGCGCCGACATCGAAGGGAAGTCGATCTTCTCACTGTCCGCGGGCACCGTGACCCACCAGGTCCTCGGCAGCGTGCAGAACCTGGGCATCGCTGAGCGCCCGTTCCGGAAGTTCCGCATCCGGGACCTCTTCCCGAAGTCCACCACCAAGAATGCCGTCCTGTACGGCGCGCGAGAGACCGGCTGGACAAACAACGCCCGCCAGGTCAAGGAGCGGTATGCCGCAGACGGCACCTCGCCAGCCACCGGCGCGGACACCGACACCTGGGGCCGCGCGCCGCGGTCGAAGCTGACACTGACCCCGGTGATGTACCCGACAGCCGAGGTCGCGCACCTACTCGACGCGCACAAGAACATCCTGTCCGACGAGCCGCGACTCAAGACCTTCATCAACACCCGCATGGTGGAAGGCGTCAAGTACGCGGAGGACTGGGACCTCTTGCATAGCGTCGGCGACGGCCAGTCCATCACCGGCATCTACAACACGCCGGGCGTCCAGCAGTACACCGGCCTGGCGACCGACCATTACAGCGTGCAGATCCGGCGCAGCATCACCAAGGCTCTGCTGGCCGAGTACGACCCGACCGGCATCGTCCTGTCACCCACGATGTGGGAACACGTCGAGGTCGAGGAGGACAAGAACGGCGCCTTCCGCGTCGCCATCGCCGTCGCCATCGGCGCCGAGAAGAAGGTGTGGAGGTTGAACGTGGTCGAAACGACCGCGATGGCCGACACCGACTTCCTCATCGGTGCGTTCGGTCTCGGCGCGCAGCTCCACGACCGCGAGGCGGTCAGCGTGACCGTCTCTTCGGAGAACGGCACAAACTACGAGCAGGGCCTCATCACCTTCCGCGCCGACGAGAGGCTCGCCTTGGAAGTGCCGCGTCCGGAGTCGTTCGTGATCGGAACCTGGACCGAGCCGGCCGCAGCCTGATCCACGCCGGAGTGAGGGGTGCACCCGGGCCACGGGTGGACCCCCACCCCCCTAACACCCACACCACCTCGGAGGGGGCGGGG
>NZ_JBHYVB010000026.1:0-24011 GCF_042750115.1 Streptomyces sp. NPDC059455 | reverse complement strand
ATGACGCGCTGGTCGACGGGCTGATGGCGTCCGAGATCCTCGAGGCTCAGGTGGAGCGTCTCGCCCCCCGGCCCCCCCCCCCCGCGCAACCCCGGGGGGTGCCCCGGGCCCGGGCCCCCCCCCCCCTCCCACGTACCACCATCACGACGACGGAGGACGCTGGTGATCGAGAAACAACCCATAGGCCTCGCCCAAGAGCTGGACGCCCTCGCGGGCGTTCCCGCAGCTCACCGGGGCCCCCGCTGTAGCGTCGGTGCCCTCCTGAAAGCAGCAGATGCCGACGTGGCCGCATCACTCAGCGCGGTGTTGGAGACGGCCAGCGTCTCCGCCACAGCCATCGCCGAGGCCCTCAGCCGCTACGGCGACCCCGTCACGGCCTACACCGTCAACCGGCACCGGCGGCGAGGGAAGCCCAACGGATGCCGGTGCGAGCGATGACCCTGAACCACGAGCTGCAGTCACTCCTCGAGCCTGCTTCCCATGAGCAGAGCCACCCCACCCAGGCGCAGCGCGCCTACCCGTCCGCGCCGCGCGGCTGGGAGTCCGGCGTGCGCTACGAGCTCGGCGGCACGATGGTCGTCACCGCCCCACCCGCCGACAAGCCGCCTGCGGGAGAGGCCGATTGGTGCGAGCGCGTCGAGGAGATGGGCCTCGCCATCCCAGAGGGTTTCCGCATCCGACTTGTCGAGGCCAAGCACGACCCGGCCGCCTGGCATCGTCACAACCAGGGCGACGACGCTGTCACCCGCGCGGTGTGGCGCTGCCGGTACATCATCGAGCCGGCAGCGCCCGAGTGGATGTCCGCCGGCGATGTCGACGCCCTCGTCCGCGACGCGATGCGCCGCCGCCGGAAGCCGCGCGCGGCCGTCGACACCGCGGAGCGCGCCCTGGTCGTGGTGTACGCCGACGCCCAAGCCGGGAAGGTCGGGCGGGACGGAGGCGCCCCGGAGCTGATCGCCCGGGTCGCTGATCGGTTCCACCGGTTGGACGACCACATACGCGATCTCAAGGCCGTCGGTCGCGCGCCGACCGTCGCCTACTGGGCCGATGCCGGCGACTGCGTCGAGGGTTTCGAGAACACCACGCAGCAGGCGTTTACCAACGACCTGACCTTGACGGAGATGGTCCGCGTCCACCGTCGAGTGACGTTCGAGGGCCTGGATCGGCTCGCCGGGAAGTTCGGCCGCGTTATCGCCGCGACGTGCGGCAGCAACCACGCCCGCGTGCGCCGCGGGAAGGACGCCGTGGGGCCGCCCGCAGACGACTGGGGCATCGAGGTCATGTCCCAGATTGCCGATGCCTACGCCCGCAATCAGGACGCCTACGGGCACGTCTCGTTCGTGATGCCGGAACGGTGGCGGGACACCGTGAGCCTGGACGTCGCCGGGCGCATCGTGGGCCTGGCCCACGGCCACCAGTACCCGCGGCCGGAGAAGGCCAGCGACTGGTGGCGCGGACAGACCTTCGGCCGCCAGCCCGTCGCGGACGCCGACATCCTGATCACGGGCCACTTCCACCACTTCCGCGCCCAGCAGATGGGCAACGGACGGCTGTGGATCCAAGCCCCGACCCTCGACAACGGAAGCGACTGGTACGCCGTCCGCTCCGGAGAGGTCTCAACCTCGGGCCTGTTGGTGTTCAGCGTCAGCCCTGACGGCTGGGACGACCTGCGGATCCTCTGAATGCGACACAAGCCGTTCCGGAGTCCCACGGTCCGGGCATGACTAACAAACCACGGTGGCTACTCACTCAGAACAGCGACATGCGGCGACAGGGCATATGGAACTGGTCCATCCCGGCGTGGGCCGGGGTCCTGCCCGACGGCCGCAACTACAACACGTGCCCCTCGGCCGGAATCTGCGCCCAGCTCTGCTACGCCCGCCAGGGCGCCTACCGGTTCCCCGGCGTCAAGGCGCGGCACGAGGCGAACCTGATGATGGTGCTGGACAATCTGCCTGGCTGGGAAGCGCAGATGACCGAGGAACTCCAGCACCAGCGGTACCAAGACCGCTGGGTCCGCTGCCATGACTCCGGCGACTTCTTCTCCCGGGAGTACACCGAGGCGTGGATGCGCATCATGCGGGCTGCGCCGGGCGTCCGCTTCTACGCGTATACCAAGAGCGTGTCCCTGTTCCGCGAGGTCGTCGAACTGGACCCGCCCGCTAATTTCAAGTGGGTGTACAGCCTCGGCGGCCGCGAGGATCACCTGGTCGACGTGACCATCGAGCGGCACGTTGACATCTTCCCCGACGAGGAGTCCCTCACCGAGGCCGGATACACCTCCCGGGGCGAGGAGGGGTGCCTGGTGTCCGTGCTGGGTCCGCGGAAGGTCGGGATCGCGGCGAACAACATCAAGCACCTCAAGAAGAAGCAGGGCCCCCACCGGTTCAGCGAGCTGCAGCGCGCCCAGGACGCGCGTCGCCGCGGCCCTGGCAAGCAGTTCAGCAGCGGGCGCCCGTAATTGCTGCGAAGTACATCAAGATCGCTCCCGTCCAATTGGGCAAGTGCCCCGCTCCTCAGTAGCGCGCGACCCAAGCGTCCCCCATCCCGCATCTTTCGCCAGCCACTCAACTCCCAGGAAGGACCTCATGGGCCTATACAAGGAAGACGGGACACGCATAAAGAAGTCCACGTTCCCCTCGACCGCCGTCACCGACACCCCCATGCGCGTCACCGAGGACGTGTACGAGACCGTGGCCTACGGGCCTGGTGACGGCCGCCCCGAGGGCTCCCGGCATCACCTGCTCTACCAAGCCGGGACCATCGTCCCGCAGTCCGAGATCGACCGTCTTTTCGCTCCCGCGGCCACGGTCACGACCGTCACCCCATCGACCGGCCCAGCTGCAGGCGGGACCACCGTCACCATCAAGGGCACCCGGCTCGACGGAGTCTCCGCGGTCAGCTTCGGCGCGACCGGGGGCACCGAGCTCAAGGTCATCTCCGCGACCGAGCTGCGGGTCAAGGCGCCCGCTGGTGCGGCCGGTGCCGTCAACGTCGTCGTCGCGGCCGACAGCGGCAACGTCGCCAAAACGGGAGGCTTCACCTACTCCTGACCCCTCACAGCGGAGAGACCTGGGACGGGCCGACCCCGGGGCTCTCCGCTGCTCACTAGGCGACCAGCACAGCGCGCGACACAAGCGTGCGCGGCCGTGCAGGGTGCGCCGACCGCACCACAACCCCCGAGAGGGAGAGCCACCCATGGCAGGCACTGCCCGCACCCGCAAGACCGCCGCGGCCAAGACCACCGCCGAAGCCTCCGCAGCCGGAGCCACGCCGGAGGAGACTGACCCCACCGGGGCCGTCGGCACGGCGGCCACCGAAGAGACCGCCCCGGCCGCCGAGGAGACCCCGACTGCTGCCGACAGCGCTCCGAAGGAACCCGAGGCGGCCCCGCTCGAGCCGCCGGCCGTACAGGAACCCCCGGCGGCCCCCGAGGCACCCGCGTACGCCACCCCGACCGAGGTCATTCCCGACGATGAGAACCTCTCCGAGGTCATTATCGATGACGCGACCAAGCAGCCCCCGGCCGACGTGGACACCGTGTTCGTGCCGCTCACGCCGTACGGCTCCACCCTCGTGTGCACCCAGCGCTTGGTCGAGAAGACGTTTCTCGGACCGCACCGCAACCCCGTCCATCGTCTCCTGCAGCCTGCGGGCGCTCACGTCTCCGAAAGCGTCGCCGCGCGGATCCGGGAACGGCTGGAAGCCCAGGCCGAACGGCTCGCCGCCGAGGCCGACACAACCGCCAAGAGGTAGGGGGCCTCGGGTGTCGACCTACGACTACAGACCTATGTACGGCGGGGCGCGTTGCGATCCCGAACCGGCTGGGGGAAAGGTCACCAGCCTGACTCTCTTCAGCGGCCCGGACCGCACCACGTACGTGGCGGAAGCGGGACCGGCCGCCCGGCTACGCGCCGGGGCGTACCGGTTCACGCTGCCCGACGTGCCACCCGGCCGCTACTGGACCACCGTCGCCTTCACCCCGAGCGAGGGAGCCCAGCCCATCAAGGACGAGTCCGTACACCTGGACTTGCCCCTCGGGCTGGGCCTCGTCACCTCTCCCGAGGCCGTCGCCAAGGAACTCAGCATCTCACTCCCGATCACCGCGGAGCAGCGCGACGACCTGTTGACCGCTATCCGCAAAGCGCAGGCCGACGTCGTCGCCTACCTTGGCCAGCCCGTCATCCCTCAACTCGTCACCCGTACCGCCCTCACCCCGTACTGGCGCCGGGACGGGAACCTTGAGGATCCCGAATCGTGGCCGTTCTCGGCCGATGACCTGGTCCAGGTCTCCGCCTACCGCGCCCGCGGAGATGGCAGCTATGACGTCGACTTCCTCGTCGGCTTCGACGGCGCCGCCAACGAGGTGGTCGTGCGGTATGTGACAACGCACGCCGCAGAGTCCGAGCGGCTCCGCCCCGGCGGAGTCGGCTCCCAGGGGCGCCGCGTGTCCTCCGTCAGCGCGGAGGGACAGTCAATCTCGTACGAGTCGGAACCGATCATTGGCCAAGCCGGCGCGCTGCCCACCCTCGACAGCCTGTCCCGGTGGAAGCGCCGCCTGTTCCAGCCGCTGAACCGGCCCGCCCGGCCGCCGTGGCCGTACTCCTCCAGCCGCGGCCGCTGATGAAGGGAGTTGCTGGCCATGGCTGTTGTTCTGCCGAACGCCATGCTGACGGTGTACGTGCTGGCCCATCCCTGGGCGCGCGACGCTAACGGCGTGCCCGTCCCGCCGAACCCGCACCAGACGCCCCCTCCACGCGGCACCTGGCCCGGGTCGGTCCTCGAGCAGCCCGATGGGTCGTGGACCGTACGGCTCGACCCGCAGACCTGGCCGGTCAAGGAGGGCGACACCATCACCGACGAAACCGGCCGGTCCTGGACGCTGACGAGCACCCGCAACCACAGCGTGCCGGACTGCCCGGATGTCGACTACGTCCAGGCCACCGCCACCCTCAACCCGCCCGAGGCGCGGTGATGGCCAAGTTCACCCCCGCGCAGGGCCTGGAGGAGCAGCTCGCCCGCATGCTGGCCCCCACGGTGCAGCGCATCGCCCACCAGGTTGAGGTTGAGGCGAAGCGACTGGCCCCGCCCACCAAGCGGTGGGTGACCGTCGGCGACAACAAGGTTCGGCCCACCCACGTTGAGGCCCAGGGCCAGGAGGTCCCGGGGAACCTGCGTTTCAAGATCAACTCCATGGACTGGGACATCGAACACCGCGGCGTCGGGGCCCACACATACATGCTCGAGCCCGGTGACGAGAGCTCCCGGGCCGTCGCCAACCTCAAGAACTGCCGCTGCACCACGCACAATGACCCGGGCGGCATCGCCCGGCACATCAACACGGGGCAACCAGTCGTCGCTGGCAAGAAGGTCACGGTCACCGTCTCCGTGCAGGCCCCCATGGTCGTCGTGGCCGAGGTGGGCACCGTCTACCCGGGCAACCTGCGCGCCGACGGCGAACACTTCATGTCCCGCGCGGCCGCCATCGTCGCCGCCCGTCGCTGACGACGCGACACAAGCGGGCCGCACCCGCACAGTGCGCGCCATGGCTACGAACTCCACCACCAAGAAGCCCGCCGCAGACGCCGCGGCGGCAGAGTCCGCCGAAGCCGTCACAGAGACCGCCCCGGCCCGCCCCTCCCACAAGCCGGCCCCGGAAGTCGTCGGCCCCGCCTTGGCCGTCGGTGCCGAACCGATCGCCGTCACGCTCGCGCACCACCACACCATCGACGGCACCGGCTACCCGCCGGGCGCCAAGATCCTCGTCTCCCCGGACTACGCCCACCGCCTGCGCGCCCAGGGCTACGCCACCCAGGCCTGATGAGGAAACTGACCTTGGCAGACGCGGATCCGGTCTCCGCGATCCTCGCCTGGCTGCAGGAACACCCGGAGGCCGCCGACGCACTCGGCGGCCCCGGCCGCGTATCCGGAATCGCAGAGGGCCCCTGGCCGCACCTGCGTATCACCCACGGTCCCGGCGGCGACCTACGGGACCTGCGCTGGGCTATCACGCCGGAGGTGACGCTCGAGGTGTACGGCGACCCGGGCGGCTGGCCCGGACAGGCCGAACTACGGCGGATCCTGCTGCGCTGCGCGACGGCAGCACAGGACCTGGTCGAGGCGCCCTACGTCCCCGGCCAGCCGGTCATCAGCGGCATCAAGCCGTCCGGGCTGCTGGTCTGGTCCCCCCTCATCGACACCCAACCGAGATGGCTGATGAACCTCTCCGTCACGCTGCACCCGTGACGACGCGACGTTAACTATCCCGGCTCTTCATGGTGTCCGCGCCTTAGCACCGGACACCGAGGAGAAGCACGCCATGGCTGGCGAGACCACGGACAACAACGAGATCCTCATCCCTCAGCTCAGCCGCATGTGGCTGGCTCCGATCGGGACCGTCGCCCCGGCCGACGCCATAGTGGCCATGCCCGAGGGCTGGTACACGGTGGGCCTGTTCACGGAGGACTCCCTCAAGTTCAACTCCGAGCCGAACTTCGAGCAGGTCCGCAGTGCCCAGTCCTCGTACCCCACCCGCACATTCCAGACGACCGACGCAGCCACGATCGAGGTGGACCTGCAGCAGTGGTCCGGCCGGAACTTCAAGGCGGTGTACGGCGGCGGCAGCATCACAGTCGTCGCCCCGCAGGCCGGAGGCGCCAAGCACTTCCGGTTCGCCCCGCCCCGTATCGGCGGCCGCACCGAGGTCGCCGCGTGCATGGAGATCATCGACGGTGGCAAGCACTACCGCTACGTCATCCCTCGCACTATGCAGATGGAAGGCGTCTCCAAGGAACTCGCGAAGACCAAGGAGAGCCTCCTGCCGTTGCGCTTGGCCGTCCAGGGCGGCGACGACACTGATGCGTGGTACGTGCTGACCGATGACCCCGCCTTCCAGCCCCCGGCGCCGACGATTCTCACCATCAGTCCGTCCGCCGGCCCGGCCGCGGGCGGCACGGCCGTGACGATCAGCGGCACCGACCTAGGCAACGTGACCGCTGTGCATTTCGGCAGCACCACCGGCACCGGTCTGACCCTCAAGAACGACACCGAGCTGTCGGTCATCAGCCCGGCCGGGACGACCGGCGCGAAGGACGTCGTCCTCGTGTCCGCCAGCGGCAACGCCACCAAGACCGACAGCTTCACCTACGCGTGACCCAAGACTGCGGCCGCCCCTCCTGGGCCTGGGCGGACGCACGCCGCGACACAAGCCGCGCAGTGCTGCCACTGTCCGCGCGCTGCCGAATGGCACCCCCGACTACGCACCGAAGAGGTCAACGCAATGTCGTTCGTCATCGACCTGGACGCCGAGCGCCGCGAGGTTCAGCACCCCGACGGTATCCCCGTGAAATTCCGGGGCGAGCAGTTCATTTTCCCGGCGGAGCTGCCAGCCGCTGCCCTCGACCCGATCCTGTCCGACGAACTGGATCTGGTCGGCCTCCTTGGCGACGTCATCAACTCCGCCGATGGCGACGCCGGCATCAAGGAAGTCGTCGCCGCTCTCTTCCGACGCCCGTACCTGCCGCTCAGATTCCTCGATGCGGTCCGTGAGACGTACGCGATCCTCCTCGAGGACCAGAACGAGGAGTTCCTCAAGCGGAAGCCATCCGTGCCGGACTACGTCCGCCTGACGACCGGCCTGGCCAAGGTCTACGGGGTTGAGCTGGGAAAGCTCTTTCGGTCGGCCGACTCCTCCGAGAGCGATGGAGCGACGTCGAGTCCGACCTCTCCCGATTCCACCGAATCGACGCCCGCCGCATCTGGCTTCGCCCCGGACAACCTGGATTCCTTGGTCTCCGGCGACTGATCTCCCTCGTCGACGGCCTGCCAGACGACTCCCGGGTCCGTTCAGCCCCCATCGGCGGCTGGACCAAGCTCCTCGAGCTCCTGGCGCTGATCACCGAAGAAATCGGGCTCCTGGCCGCAGACAAACGGCGCGAGGAGCCAACCACCATCGTTCGCCCGCCGCGCTCCGGCACTACAACGCGCAGCGGCCCCGGCATCCCGGCCCGGCCGCAGCAGCCTATGCCGGAATCGCAGGCGCCCCGCATGACCGGCCACAAACAGATGCTCATAGCGGCCATGCAGAGAGGAATGGTCCGAAGTGGCTGCTGAGAGTCTGCAGGCCGGTCGCCTCGACGTGCCGGTTCTCGCTGACCTTTCAGGGTTCGCGCAGCGGTTGCGCACGGCAGTCGAGACGGCCGCCGAGGGCTTGGCTGCCAAGGTCAAAGTCAAGGTCGACTCCAAGGGCCTTCGTCGACGGCTCAAGGACGCGGTCAAGGAGGCGTCCAAGGGCGTCACCGCGAAGATCCGCGTCGAGATCGACGAAGACCGGTTCCGTGCCTCCCTCGATGGCATCCGTCGTCGCGTCGACGACTCCGACCTGAACCTCCCCCTCAGGCCAGACGGGGAGGGCGACCGCCCCGGCGGTGGCCTCCTCGCACGGCTCCGCGGGATGATCAGCGGCGCTCAAGGGGAAGCCGACCGCAATCCGGTCAACGTTCCGGTGACCATGCGGATGCCGGGCCGCGGCCGCGGCCGTCTGCGCTCGCTCGGCATCGGGGCGATCGTCTCGCTGCTACAGCCCGCAGTCGCCCTCATCGGCCAGTACGGCGCAGGGCTGACCGCGCTCGTCTCCGCGGCCACGCCCGCGGTCGGTGTTCTCGGCGCGATACCCGGGCTGATCGCCGCAGCGGGCACCGCGGCGATCGGCACGAAGATCGCGTTCAGCGGGTTCGGTGACGCCGTCAAGGAATCGATCAAGGCGCAGCAGATGCTCGCCTCCGACGGCAAGGTCACAGAGGCGCAGCAGCAGAAGCTCGACGAGGCGATGGGGAAGCTCTCCAAGTCGGCTCGTAAGTCGGTCTCGGCGGTCTCCTCGCTGCAAACGGCGTGGAGCAAGGTCCGCATGACCGTCAGCGAGCGGTTTTTCGGCAAAGTCGCCGACGACATCAAACCCCTTGCTAAGTCGGTGTTCCCGCTCCTCAAGGATGCCCTGGGCGATTCCGCTTCCCAGATGGGGTCCCTTGCTGAGCGCGGCGCGAAGTTCATGCAGACCGGCGTCTTCCGCACGGACTTCAAGACGATCGCGGGCACCAACTCCCGTGTCGTCGGCAACCTCACCGACGGCTTGGCCAACATGGGCCACGCCACCATGGACTTCCTGGTGGCCTCTGGGCCGTTCGCCGAGCGGGTCGGACAGGCTGGCGAGAAGTTCACCCAATGGGTCCGAGCCTCTGTGTCAGCAGGTCGGGAGACCGGCAGCCTCGCCAAGTTCCTTGACCACGCAGGGGACAAGGCCGCCCAGCTCGGTCGGACGACCGGCAGTCTGGTCAAGGGGCTCGGCGGTGTCGGCAAGGCCGCCATGGACACCGGCAACGCGCTCCTCGACGGCCTTGAGGGCAGTATGCAGCGCTTTGACCGCTGGGCCAACTCTGGCGCTGGCCAGAAGGCCATGAAGCAATTCTTCAGCGACGCGGCTCCCGCATTCCATGAGGCCAATCTGCTCTTCGGGGACCTGATGCGCGGTCTCGGCCGGTCGATGAAGGACGGCGGCATCACAGATCTGGTGCGGCAGATCCGCACCGAGCTGATGCCAGCGCTCGGTACGTTCTTCAACGCCCTCGGTCAGACCGTCGGGCCCGCGATCATCAGCGTCATCTCGAACATCGCCACGGCGATCGGGAACCTGTCATCGTCCGGCTCCGGGCTCGGCGTACTACTCATGGCCTTCAACGGCCTGCTGCAGGTCTTCAACGGGATCATGGGCGTCATCCCCGGCGCGAACGCCGTCCTGGCTACCTTCCTGGGCACGATGCTTGCCCTCAAGATCGTCAGCGGCGTCGCCAATGTGCTTCGTTCCTTCAGCGGGTCCGTCCTGGCTGCGGGTACCTCCGTGCGCACGCTTGGCACAACCATGCGCGGGACCATGGGCGCCGGTGTGCTGGGGCCGCAGATCAGCTTGTGGCAGCGTATGGGGCTCGCCTACCAGGGCGCTGCCGCACAGGGTGGTCGTCTGACCGGCACTCTCCGCGGGATCGGCGCGGCGAATCGCGTCGCGTCGCGAGCCATCGGCGGAGTCACCTCCGCTCTCGGTGGTCCCCTCGGCGTCGCGCTGGCCGGCATCACCATCGGGCTCGGGCTGCTCGCCTCACGGCAGGAGGAGGCGGCCCGCGCCACCCAGGCCCATCAGGAACGCGTAAGAGCACTGACCGACGCCCTGACCGCGTCCGGCGGCGCGATCGACGCCAACGTGAGGGCGCAGGCCGCGCAGCTCCTCCAGGACACGGAGCTTGCCAACGGCAAAGGCAAGCTCGTGAACATGGTCCGCAAGGCCGGCGTCAGCCTCGGCGACCTCACGAACGCCTACCTCGGGCAAGGCACCTCCCTCGGAGAGCTGCAGAAGAAGCTCCAGGAGACGGCCGACGCACACGAGGTATGGGTCACCACCGCCCAGGGCGCCGCCCAGTCCTGGGACGACGAGGGGCTCGCCGCGATCCGCGCAAAGGACGCCATCGGCACGGTGAAGGGCGAGCTGGAGGACAGCCAGAAGAAGCACCGGGAACTCGCCAACGCCATCAACAACTCCGGTACCACCGGCACCACCGCATACGACCGCCTCCAGTCCGCAGTGCAGACGTTCAGCGACAAGACGAAGTCGGCGGACGAACGCGTCGACGCCCTCAAACGGGCGCTTGAGGCCCTGAACGGCAACACTCAGAGCTTCCACGACGCAGAAGCCCAGCTCAACGCCGTGATGCTCCAGATCGATGACACCATGCGGTCGAACATCTCCCACGCCGACGGCTGGGGAAGGTCTCTTGTCGCCAACGACGGGTTGGTAAACACCTCGACCAAGAACGGACAAGCCCTTAACACCCAGCTCACCGAGCTGCGCGACTCCATGCTCGCTGTCGCCACCAAGAGCCAAGAAGCCGCAGAGCAGGGGCTTATGCCCATGTCGGAGGCGATGGACAAGAGCCAGGCCGCCATGGACCGGGCACGCGCCAAGGCGATCCAGCTTGCCACGGACATGGGTATCCCCAAGGCCCAAGCGAAAGCCCTGGCCGATCAGATGGGCCTGGTACCAGAGACCATCTCCACGCTGATGATCACGCAGGGCATTCCGCAGGCCACCGCCGAGTTCCTGAGCCTGCGGAGCACGCTGGAATCCATCAAGCCGGGCAAGTCGATCCAGGTCAAGGCTCCAACGCTCGAGGCCCGCAACCAGATCGAAGCCCTTGGTTTCACTGTGACCCGCCTGCAGGGGAGCAAGAACGTCGTCATCACCGCGCCTACCAAAGGCGCACGCATCAACGTGGCGGCCCTGGCACAGGACATCGCGAACGCGCCGAACAAGAAGAACGTCACGGTCAACGCGATCGTACGGAAGGCGGCTGGCGAACTCAAGGGGGTCCAAGAGAAGGTCGTCGGCCTACCCAAGGGCAAGTCCATCGAGGTCAAGGCGCCGACGAAGACGGCCCAGTCGGCGCTGAAAGACCTCGGGTACAAGATCAAGACGGTGGATGGCTCCCACGGCAAAACGGTGCGGATCACTGCCCCGACCAGGACACCCATTCAGCAGGTGCAGGCGATCCAAGGCAAGATCAACACTCTCACCGGCAAGACGGTCACAGTCACCGTCAAGTACAACTCCGTCGGCAAGCCCTACGTGGTCTCGGGCCACGCAGACGGCGGCATCGTCCGGTACGCAGATGGCGGCATTCACCGTTTTGGCGCGACTGTCGGGGCCCGCATCAAGGCCTTCGCCAACGGCGCTGAGCAGCACATCGCGCAGATCGCTCGGGCCGGCGAGATGCGGCTGTGGGCGGAGCCGGAAACATACCCGGGCGAGGCGTACATCCCTCTCGCTCCGTCCAAACGGAAGCGCTCTGCGGCCATCCTCGATTGGGTCGCCCAGTACTTCGGCGGAACCGTCGTCTACCCCGAGAAGGCGTTGTCCCGATTCGCCAACGGCGCCGTGTCACTGAGCCGGAGCATCAGCTTGAGCAGAACCAGGGCGACCGCCGTGCCGGCCGCCGCGGCGCTTGTGGGCGGCGACCTGAATCTGACCATGACCAGCGCGCCGATGACCCCGAGCGAGGCCCTGGGCGACGCGTTGTTTGAATTGCGTCGAATCCGCCGAGGAGGCGCATATGCCGCTGGCTGAAGGTGAGTGGAATCTGTCGTACAGCGCCAACGGGGTGCACCCGGGCGCCAACTTCACATTCGGCTCTGTGGCGTCGGGCTGCTACCTGATCGAGCCGTACGAGATCACGTACGCGGATGTCGACGCCGGCGACGTCCCCATGCCGCGCGAGGACGGGGCCCGGCTCGGCGAGGACTACCGCGGGCAGTCGACCATCACGTTCGAGTTGGGGGTCGACACCGTATCCGACGCCCCGAGCCGGCTCGGTCGGCATGCGGCGAACCTCGACGCCGTGTCGGCCACGCTGCAGGCGTGGGACGCCGAGGCGGTCCGAAAGCGATTCGCGACACCGGCTGTCCTACGGACCGTCCAGGGCGGGCGCGCGCGCCGCTTCTACGGCCGCCCCCGCAAATACGCCCCAGCGGCCTCCCCACTCACCCGGCAGGGATACACCCCTGCGGTTGCGACGTTCGTGTGCATCGACTCCACGGCCTACTCCGATACCGAGCAGACCATCCGCGTGGACATGGCTCCCCCACCACACCGCGGGCTCATCGGCCCGCTGACGACGCCGCTGTCCATGACCGGCGCCGGAGCTACCAAGGTCCCCGGTGAAGCCATCATGATGGGAACCAAACCCACCTGGCCCGTCATCACCTTCTACGGGCCCGTTTCCAAACCCGCGTGCGAGGTCATCGGCGGCTGGAAGGTGTCCCTGGATCTGACCCTGTCCGCCGGGCAGCGCGTCACGATCGATACTCGCCCATGGGCGCGCACAGTTCTCCGTAACGGCTCCGCGTCAGTGGCCGGCTCTCTGACCCGCTCGTCCCCCCGAATGAAGGACATGCGCCTTCCCCCCGGCCGCCACGACTTTGTACTGCGCGGTACCGACAGCACCGGCACGTCGTACATGACGATCGCCTGGCGCGGCGCCTGGGCCTACCTATGACCCGGGGGGACAGCGCGCGACGTTAGCGCTTCTCACGGGTCAGCCTCCGCTCTCCATCAAGCCCAGTGGAGGGTACAGACATGTGGGATTCAGTGCCCTGGTTCGTCGAGGGCGGCGCCGAGCACAGCTCCGAAGTCGCCCGCCTCTTGGCGTACGCGGCGTTCGCCGGCGCCGAGGGCATCATCGGCAATAGCG
The DNA here is from genome assembly GCF_042750115.1 of Streptomyces sp. NPDC059455. Classification (NCBI taxonomy): domain Bacteria; kingdom Bacillati; phylum Actinomycetota; class Actinomycetes; order Kitasatosporales; family Streptomycetaceae; genus Streptomyces; species Streptomyces sp. NPDC059455. The sequence continues at coordinate 10,722 of NZ_JBHYVB010000026.1, read as the reverse complement.
ACCTGCAGGTGCGAGCACTCAGCAGTCCAGGCGCCGCGGTGCAGATCACCACCGGCGCGTGCGCCATCCTCAACAAGGCCATGGGCGGCAAGTACCAGGCCTACGCGGCACGCCTGCCGTCAGCGGACCAGATCAGCATCGCAGCCACCGGCGCCAGCGCACGGTCCGACCTGATCATCGCCAGGATCGAGAATCCGTACAGCTACGGCGAGACGTGGAACCAGCCCTCCGACCCGGCGGTGGGCCCCTACGTCTTCACTCGGGTGGTCTCCGGCGTGCCAAAGACGACGACTCGAGTCAAACAGGTGCGCTCAGGGGACAGCGCGATCGCTCTCGCCAGAATCGACATCCCGCCCAACACCAACAGCATCACCCAGAGCATGATCAAGGACCTCCGGGAGATGGCGAACCCGCGTCGGCGGCGAGTGGTGCGCGCGCTGCGTGGTGTGTGGACCAGCCCCGATGAGGTTGGAAACACGGTGTACCCGAATTGGGAAGAATTTCCAAATGGGGCGCGCTGGGGCATCGACGTTCCCGCCTGGGCGACCTCGGCCACGATCATCGCGACGTGGGCCGGACTCGACCAGCGCAATGCCAAAGACTCGTATGGGCACTTGCGTGCTGTGCTTGGGAGCCTGGCCACCCCGATCACCAACTACAACTGCGACTGGGCCGGCACACACCAGCGCTTCACCTTCGTAGGTGGCGGCACAGTCACGATTCCGGCATCCATGCGCGGCAACACCTACGACGTCGTCCTCGAGGGTTGCCGCGCCGAAGACGCGAGCCTCGGCACCGGCGTCTTGGAGGCCGACGGCGGCGCCAGCATCTTCATGGACATCGAGTTCGTCGAAGACCCAAGCGAGGACGGCGAGACCTGATGGACGGCTGGCGATTCATCGCCCAACGCGCACTGCCCGAGCAGATCTTGGACTGGGATGTGCCCTTCGCTTTGACGTCCAACCCGAAGCGGGATCTCAGCGGCCCTGGCTCCATGACGGGGACCATCACCCCTGAGTACGCGCGCATGATCGGGTCGGACGGGGTGCCTCTCCTGCAGGAGTGGGGCACCAAGCTGTTCTTGGAAATCAACGGCCACATCAGGTGGGGCGGCATTGTCACCAAGACGTCCTTCGACGGGCCGCAGTACACCGTCGCCTGTGAAGGTCTCTCTTCCTACCCCCACGGCATTCCCTACGAGGGTTACATCATCTCGGGGAAGAAGATCGTCCCGAAGGACCCGTACGCCGGCAAGGACAAGAACCACGACGGGTACATCGACGGCTCGAAGCCGAAGAAAAAGGTCCCACCACCGCCGAAGCCGTACGGCGGACCTCGAATCGATGTCTATGAGGCGTTCCGCCACGTCTGGTGGCATGTGCAGTCACGGCCGTACGGAGACATCGGGATCAAGGTCGACACCCACGACCTGGGCGATCTCCTGGGCGCCGCGAACGGTGATGACCCCTGGGAACTGGCGTGGTGGGACAACCCGGACTGCGGGCAGGCCCTCGATACTCTGACGAGCACCACCCCGTTCGACTGGACCGAAGAGCACGCCTGGGCCGAGGAGAGCGGCAACGCCATCACACACCGCATCCGCCTCGGGAAGCCGCGCCTCGGCCGGAAGCGGACGGACCTGAGATTCGCCGATGGCGAGAACATCGCGGCCATCGCACGCCCCGAGGGTATGGGCGATGACTACGCCAACGAGGCCGTGGTGCTGGGCAAGGGCGAAGGCAAGAAGATGAAACGCGCCCAGGTACACCGGTACGAGTCCGGACGCCTCCGCCGCGTCGCCACCGTCACCGACAAGACCCTCTCCTCGGACAAAGCTCTCCGCACCCGCGGAGAGCAGGAACTAGCCGGCCGTACTCAGGCCCTGCAGATTCCCGCCATCCAAATCTGGGACCACCCGAACGCACGCTTCGGGAGCTGGAGCCTCGGTGACGACATCCGCGTCCAGGTCGATGTGCCGTGGGTCGGCTACGTCGATGTGTGGCACCGGATCATCGGGGACGAGATCAGCGCCGACGGCACCTGCACCCTCACCCTGAAGCGCAGCGACTCCTTCCACTACTGAGCACGCGACGTAAGCCGTAGGCGCCGCTCACCATCCACGGCCATGGTGAACTTCCTGGATGACCGAACGCAGGCCAAGCGCCTGGCTCAGGTGCTTGACGGCCTGGACCGGCGCCTGCAAGCGCTCGAACGCAGTACCCAGGTCGGATACACGAGCATCGAGGGCGGCGGGTCCCTTGACATCTACGACGAAGACGGCGTCCTCAAGGGCTCGGTCGGCGTCCAACCGGACGGCGGTGTCGCCCTTGTTCCGGTCAACTCGACCCCGCCCCCTATCCCGACTGCCCCGGCCGTTGAGTCTGTGCTCGCCGGGCTCCTCGTGGGGTGGGACGGCGAATGGGACGACGCCTACGCCACCCCGTCCGACTTCTCTCTCATTCAGGTCCACGTCGGGTCAGCCGCCGACTTCGTGCCGACCGTGACCACTCAGGTCGCCACAATCACCGCACCGCTCGGTGGGACCGTGACCGTCGCGGTCGAGGGCTACGCTCCCGTGTGGGTCCGCCTGGTGGCCGCGAACACCGCCGCGTTCACCGGCCAAGCGAGTGGCGCCGTCCAGGGGACGCCCCGGCAGGCCGTTCCGGGGGACCTGATCGACGGCATTGTCACGGACATCAAGATCGCAGAGAATGCCGTAACCGAAGCGAAGATCGCGCTCGGCGCAGTCACTGCTCCGAAGCTCCTGGCAGAGTCCGTCACCACCGAGAAACTTGTGGCGCTCGCAGTTACGGCGGAGAAGATCGCTGCTTGGGCTATCACCACGGACAAGCTCTCTGCGTTGGCTGTGACGGCCGACAAGCTGGATGTGAACAGCGTGACTGCCACAAAGATCGCGGCGGGCGCGATCGAGGCCACCCACATCAAGGCCGGCTCCATCACAGCGGACAAACTTTCCGCCGACGCCATCAACGGCGCGGTCGTAACCGGCGCCATTGTGCAGACAGCGGCCAGCGGACGGCGCCTTGTCCTCAATCCCTCTCAGCCAGCCCTGGAGATCTTTTCGGGCTCATCGTCAGAGGTTGACCCTGGCCGTGTCCGTGCCGACGTCCTCAACGTGGGCGCCTGGCTCCAACCCGAGGTCCTCGTCGAGTCTCCTCTAGTCGGCAGCGCACGAGCCACCATGACGCTACGGTCGCCGGAGCCCAACGGCCGTGGTTGGGCCCGTCTGGAGCCGTCAAACCAGCTTGACGGACACGCGCACATCACCGTCCAGAACGGCGGCCCCAATGATGAGGCCGAGGTCATGTTGTACGGGGCCCAAGGAAGCAAAGTCGGCAGCAGCTCTCACTCGGTGGCCATCCGCGGTAGCGGCATCACCATCTACGGTGGCTCTCGCCAGGTCACGATCACCGAGGGGGTACTGGAGGCGCCGAACATCGCGCACGGCACCGTGAACATCGTTCCCACCCCCGGCAAACCGACCCCCTTGACCGTCACGGGCCTGAGCATCGCCGGCAAAGCGCCGTTCCGGGCACAGGTGACCCCCATAACCCAGGTCCCTGGCACCACAGTGACTGGCGTCAGCGCGAGCGGGATCACCGCAACCGGCCTCACTGTCTGGGTCACACGCACAAACGATACGCAGACCACTCTTCATTGGCTGGTGATTGGCTCATGACACTCATCAACGAGGAGACGCCCTTCCCCGAGACTCCGCGCTACGCGATCTGCCGAACCGAGGACTGCCCGAATCGCGGAGTTGCCTTCCTGGTGACCTTGTATGTCCTCGCTCCGGGCGTCATATCGGCCTGCCAGTGCGGCATCTGCGGTCAACTCATCACGGATCTGGAACAGGAACCCGCGACGCAAAAGGACTCAATCGCCACTGTGTGAGGCGTGAAGCTGCGGGCCCTGCGGCCCTGGCTCTCCTTATTTCCCTTGACCACCGGATCGATGAGGAGGTGCCCGTGAACTGGCTCCTGTCGCTGGCGCCTGTCCTGACTCCACTCTGCGGCATGGTCGGAGTGCTCGGCGGTGCGTGGCTCGTACATCGTCAGTCCAAACGGAAGATCGACGCCGACGCGGCCATCGCAGAGTCGCAGACCTTCATTACAGCCGTGACGACGGTGACCGAGGGATTCACTGGTCTCCTGGAGCAACAGCGTGCCGTTAACGCTCAGACCCTTGAGCGCGTGACGACCTTGGAAGCGAAACAGACCGAGCTGGAACGGAAGGTCGAGACGCTGCAGGAGGAACAGCGGCAGTGGCGTCGCTGGAAGGCCGCGGCTGTCGAGTACATCCACCAGCTCCGCGCCCTCGTCGTCAAAGTCTACGAGCGTCCCGCCCCGGCTCCGCCTCGGGAAATCGCGGAGGATCTGGGCAGCGACGGACCGGGAGCCTAAGCCAGGACGCGACGTAAGGCACCGCCGGAGCGCACAGTCCGCCCGCTACGCAATCTCGTATGAAGGGCTGAACCTCATGACAACGTTCGAATCCCTCGCGACCGGCGCCCAGGTCGGCACGGTGCTCCCGCTGCTCACCGCAATCGTGCAGCGCCCGGCCTGGTCGGCGAAGTGGAAGAAGATCGTCGCGGTCGTGGCCGCGCTCATCGCCGGCACCGTCACCGTGGCGGCGGACGGAGGCTGGGACCAGTTCCAGCACGGCAAGCTCACCGGCGCAACGATCCTCGGTGTACTGGCGGCCTCCCAGACTAGCTACGACCTCGTGTGGAAGCCCAGCAAGCTCGCCCCGCTGATCGAGGCCTTCACCACCAAGGGGACGCCTCAGCAGGCTGGATAAGGGCCGCAGCGCCCGTTCGGCTCTCCACCAGCGGGTACCATCGGCAGCGAGGTGGCCGTACCGCTGCCGCGAAGAACGCGTTTGAGATTCCGGCCAGGTCTAGTGGCGTAAGACATGCCTTCGCCTTTTCGAGGTGTGGTGTGTTCCTCCGCCCGTGGTGGCCTGGCAGCTCGGGATCGAGTAACCGGGTGCGTGTAGAGGCCCGGGGCCGGGGAGCGGTTGCTCCTGCGATGATCCGGCACACGCTGTTCGCGACCGCGCCCAGTGCGGCCACCTCGCCCCTGTTCCAGCAGGCACAGCACGACCCAACGGCCCGAGAGCACGGGTCACGCCCGAAGTGGAGGAACACACCCATGGCTGATGCGAAGCGGGTCACGGCCGAGCTCAAGCGCTTGTCCGAGATGAGCCCGGATGCGTTCATGGGCACGGTCGTCGAGTACGTCATGGGCGGCACGGACAAGCGCGCTCCGCGGGACGTCCAGGGTGAGGCGCTCGGTTCCCCTCAGCTTGCCCCGCGTACGCTCGAGGCACTAGAGACAGCCATCCGACGGGCAAAGACCTTCAACCCCCGCCGCGAGGGCGAGACCAAGCGGGAGCAGCAGGCCCGCGTCGCTCCGTGGCGGGAGCGCATCAAAGCCGCGACCGGGCCGATTCAGGACGTCGTCGACGACCTGGCGCACGAACATGCCAAGGCTCTGGCTGCCCTCGACGACGACGCGTTCATCCAGCGGTGGACGGCGTTCATCCTCGACGAGCCGGCCCCCGCACCGACATCCCCGCGGGTTGAAGCACTCGCATTCCGCTCACCGAGCGTAGCCAGCCGCGGAGCGCTCATCTGCCAGCGGATGCTTGAGGAACCGGCCCGCTTCCTGCCCGCGCCGGAGCCCGGCGAGAGCCGCAACGCTCGAGAGCGGCGTATCACGAACTTCCGTCGGCGCGTGGAGTCCGAGGCTCGGTTCCTGCGCTACTCCACCCAGTATGCGGAGGCTCGCCAGGGCCGGATGCCGCCCGAGCCGAACGTCCGGCTGCAGGCGCTGCGCCTCCTGGGCCAGGCGCACCCCGAGGAGCTGATGCAGCTTCTGCGCCAGGTGCGCGGCGAGGAGCGCGACGAAACCGCTGCGGCGCGCCGCGACCGCCGTGACATCCGCCGGGCCGCCCGGCCGGGCGCGCGGTAAGGCGCGCCACCAGCCGACCGTCCACCACTACAGGGCGCGCCAGATGGCGCGCCCTTCGCTGTATCCGCGCGCGACTGCAGGCGCGGGAACGGCGCGGTCGTTGGCGCGTCTCAAGATCGTCAGCGCGCGCTCGAGCAGCTCCCCGCTTCACAGGGCGCGCGCCCTCGAGCGGTCAGCGCACGTGCGCGTGCCACGTCGATCGGGGCATTCGCGCCAAGGGTCGGGACGTGCGCGGCATGGCCAAATGGAAACGCGCGGCTCTCAGACGCCCGGCGCGCTCTCCAAAAGCACAGGTCAAAGAGTGCATGCGCGTGTCCAGCCGAGGGCGCACCCCGCGGCGGCGCGCATACGCGAGGAGCGCTAGGGGGCCGAGCCGGGCGCGCGACGTCTGGAAAGCGCGCCGCGCCCTCCGGTCCGGCTGCGCGCCTGCGCCGCGTTCCATGGCGCGCCCCGGCTGGCACGCAGCCCGGTACGGGATGGGCGCGCCCTGCCTTGAGGCGCGCCTGGACGCGCGCGGGCCGGGCGCGAAGGAACGGCGCGGGCATGAGCGGAGAAGAGGGAACGGGCACACGCTCACCGTGCGGCGCGCGGGAGTCTCGGGCCGCTCCGGGCCCGCCGCCGCGCTGAGATGAGGTGATGCGGGCGGTAGGACCAGTCTCCCCGCTGGAGGGCGTCCGAGGGAACCCGGACCCGCGTCACCTCACTGCCCGGCGGGCGCGCCGTCGAAGTAGGCGGCAAACTTCCGCCGAATCTGGGTGTCCGGCATCTGCGCGCTCCGGTAAGTGGCAGCGAGTTCGGTCTGCCCTTCCTTCTCGAGCTGGGCAATGAGCTCGGGACGCTGCGCCCGGAGGTAGTCCCGGAGCACGGTCATAGGCGGGTCACCGTCCTCGGAGACCGACCCAAGATGCTCACCTACAGTGAGCATCTTCAACCGGGCTTGGACGTCTGCCTCCTCGTACAGGGCCTTCTTGGCGATGGCCTGCTTCCGGTCCGGCGGCGGCTTCCGGGTTCGTCCGCCGGCCACGAAGTCGGCAAGTCGTTGCCTGCCCTCGTCGGCTGCGGTCGGGACGTCCTGCGGCTCCTCGGCCGCACTGGTCTCCTCCGGGGACTCGTCCAGCGACGGCTCTTCGGCCTGCGGGTCCGGCGGCGGGGGCGTGCCGCTCTCTTCCGGCGGGGCTGGCTCGTCCTGCAGCGGGTTTGAGTCCTGGGGCTGGGGCGGTGCTTCGTGGTGCTCGTCTGCCTGCCTAGGCTGTTCACCAGTCCTGTACTCGTCCTGTCGCTGTCCTCCGCTGGTCCCCTGTGTGGCCGCGGCCTCGACCTGCTCGATGGAACGTGTAATCAGCACATCTGCGTTCATGGTTCCCAGACTCGTGCGGGTGGTGATTCGCTGGAGGGTGCGGGACCCCCATTCCTCGCGCACGCCCCGCAGCGCGGCTATGGGGTCCTCTTGGTCCTGCAGGGCCGTGGCAATGATGTCGACCGCCTTGGAACTGCTCAGACCAGGCTGTTGCCCTCCCTGTTGAGGGCCTTGCACCGGCCCCTGCTGGCTGTACTCAGCCACCTGGATCTGCTCCCCCAGGTAGGCCTCCGGCCGCGGCTCGATGACGGTCCGGTTCTCGGCCGCATCTTCGTAGCCGAGTCGTCGCAGCAGGTGGTCCACGCCCTCGTACCGGTAGGTCCATCCCGGCCGGATCGTCCAGTGCTTGGGCATGGTGTGCAGGCCAGTCACGTACGCCTCGCCGAGCGCGTGAAACTCCACGACGGCGTCAACGGCCGCCTTGATGTTCTTCTCGGCTTTGATCCGGCGGGTGGTGTGCTGGGTGGGCTTGTCATTCTCGAAAGCGGTGACGATTTCCTGGCGTGCGATCAGCAGAGTGGGGCCATTGTGCCGACGCAAGAGCCACAGCATCTCGCCCCATCGATCCTTGGCCAGGTTCCACAGGTCACGGTCCTCGTCGGCGTACGGATCGTCAAGGCGGAGTGCACGGTTTCCGTTGGAATGGGCTCTGCGCTCAGCCCGCTTGCGGTTGACGTGGGCGACTTCGTCGGTTAGGAGATCCCACACGGAGGAGACATCGTCGATGACAATCATGTTCCGCTTGCCGTCCTCGGCGGGGGCCTGCGAGATCGCCCATCGGATCGCGTCGAGGATGTCCCTGAAGGATCCGTCGTGCGGAACGATCTCGTACCGGGCTCCCTCGATCTGGCCGTAGTAGTCGGCGGTGCCGGAGATCCCCCCGACCTGCAGCCAGTAGGCCATTCCGATCAGGTCGGACCCGGTGCCCACAGCGGCTTCGTGGCCCTTGCCAGTTTTCTCAGGCCCGGCGAGCAGGATGATCGGCGGGTTGGGGCGGCCGGTCGGTTTGCGGGACCTGCGCTCGCGCTGGGGCGTGGTGATACCAGGCATCTGGGTGTTCCTTCGTTCGTGGTTTCCCGGGTTGCTCTCCCGCGGAGGATGCGACGGCGAAGGCCTTAGCCTCTCACTGTTGACATCGGCTTACTATTCTACCCACCGGTCGAACCACTCACTGCCTGCGTCAGTGCACGGCCGAACGCGGCGAAGACGTCGTCAACAGTGGCCCCCTGCGGCAGGCTGACGCCCTTCTCCTCGGCGTAGGTCTTCATGAGGCGGGCACGAACCTTGCGTCCATTGCCATCACTCTGGCCAAGGACGTGCGCGATCTCAGCGCCGGTCAGCGGCCCATTGAAGGCCTCCCGGCTTCCGGTGTCGATGGCCCGCTTGATGATCTCGTACAGCTCATCCTCAGTGCTCCACTTCGGGACGTTCATCGACTCACGCCTTTTCACGACGGGCGCCTTGGGGGCCGGAGCGGCAGCGAGCACGTCCGGTACCTCGGCTGGCGCGGCCAACGGCAGCAAGATGCCCATGGGCTCGATGCCCGCCGCGCGGAGACCGGTGGGTGCCGTCTCGGCGAGCGGGATGCCGGCGCGGACGAGTTGGAGCGGCAGCAGCGATTCCACTGGCGCCTTGCGCCGCCACATCCGCCCGAACCGGGACTGGAGCTGCGCCCGGTAGACGAGTCGTTCCTGCTCGAGCTCGAGGACCTCGTCGTACGAGCTCAACTCCCATAGCTTCATGCGACGCCACAGCAGGAATGTAGGCAGCGGCGATAGGTACCAGCGGGCCCACCGGATCGTGTCCATCCGACGGCGTCGGCCGGTGACGGCACCGATCCGGACGGCGTAGATGTGCGCGGCGATCTCGGAGACGCCAACCCAGAGTAGAGACGTGGCACCATGCGCGACCTTCGCCCCCAAGGAGTGTCCAGCGGCTACGTTCAACGCGCACGTGATCAAGCTAAGGAACCAGGGAACGAGCCGCACCCAGGCGAGCGGCATGCCCATCCGGATCAGGAAGAGATTCGCCCCGGTGAACATAGGGATGGCCGAGTCGATGGCCGTGGGAAGGACCCACGGTTCGTCGAAGTCCCAGGACGCGGCGGCTGCCGATACCGCGTCGAACGATGCGTAGAAGCCCAGGCCGCCGACCGCGGCTCCGCCGATCGCGGTGAGGCCAGCGCCCCACCGCTCCCAGCGGCTCAGGGGCGGCACGTCCAGGCCGTTGGTTGACCTGCTGCCCTCGCAGGCGCGGCTGAACGGCAGCTTCAAGACACTTTTCCTCTCATTCGGGTCCCCGGTCGGCTTATGCTCATCGCCTTCCGGATCGGCTAAACGATTTAGCGCCCTTCACCTCGCAATGCCCTGGTCAAGGCTGACCCTCATCAGCAGTTCGGGCATACAGAGCGATTCGGCGTTCGGGTCACCAGTCGAGCGGCTTCGTCGGCTTCCGACGGTCCGGGCCCACCACCTTCGCCACGTGCGCCGAGGCCTCGAGCCGGGACAGCAACCGCTCCCCCAGGATGTCGACCACGCCCATCGCAGGACTGCCGGACTGCCTGCGGCTGCGCAGGTTCGTGGTGTACGCCGTGGGCCGCCCGGCCGAGATCCGGGCGTCGATCAGGTCGATGGTCTCTCGCCGCGCGAACTCGGTTGCGGTCATATCCATCTCGCCGCACAGCTCGTCAAGGATCAGCAGGTCGCACTCGACGAACTTCTTGCGGACCTCCCACGCCTTCATGTTGTGTGGCGCGGAGTCCGGGCGCCGCCACGTCAGGTAGGTAGCGTGCTTGACGAAGAGGGCGCCGAGCCCTGCCAGGACTGCCTCATTCCCCAGCGCACAGGCCCCGGCAGTCTTCCCGCTGCCAATGGGGCCCGGGATGATCATGTTAAGCGTGTCAGGTCGGGCCCCGGACCGCTTCGCCTCCACCAGCGAGTTGACCCAGTTCTGCAGCGTCTGCGGCTTCTGGTTCGCATCGAGCTTGAGCGGACCGGTGAAGAAGCGAAACGGCAGATACTCCTGGTGGGCCGCATCTTCGATGCTCTTTTTCCACGCGACGCGTCGGGCGCGGCCCTTCGGCACTGCGATCTTGTCCCAGACTTCGCCTTCCGACGTGTCAGTACGGCGGTCGGGCACGCCAAGTTGGGACATGTCGGCGCCGCCACGACGCATGACCTCAAACATGTGGTCGGTCACGGCGCCGCAGCGATTGAGACCACGGTCGGGACCGGGGACCGCCGGAGCGTCCACCGTGAAGGGCATCGAGGTCACATGTCGGCGACGGCCCAAATCCCCACTTTCCGACGAAAGCTGTCGCCGTAATTCCCCACCCCGTTGACGGCCGATTCCCCAGGGGGACGCCCGTCA
>NZ_JBHYVB010000025.1:73067-84547 GCF_042750115.1 Streptomyces sp. NPDC059455 | reverse complement strand
CCCCACGCCACCCCTCATTGTCCCGGTGAGCAGACATTCTCCCGACCGCCACCGCCCCCCCCGATCACGAAATTACCCGCCCGCGCACGGGTCATTGACACCGCCCAGCCCCCGTGCCAAAGTTTCGCGACCCTGGTCGACAACGTTGTCAGACGGAGGTGCGTCCCATGCGGTCGCTGATCGGTGGAATCCGTGCACGCGCTGCGGGCACGGTCGCGGGCGTGATGACGGCGGCGCTGCTGGGCGGCGGTCTGCTGGGGCCGCCGGGCGCCGCGGCCGCCGCGGCCGCGTCCCCTCCGGCCGACCCCACCTCGCTGGTCCATCCGTTCGTGGGCACCGAGAACTTCGGCAACACCTTCCCCGGGGCGAGCGCCCCGTTCGGCATGGTCCAGGTCAGCCCGGACACCGGCGGCCAGGGCGGCTACGACTACGACCAGAACGCCATCCACGGCTTCAGCCAGACCCATCTGTCCGGGGTCGGCTGCGGGGTGGCGGGCGAACTGCCCATCATGCCGACGACCGGCGCGGTCAGCGACGTCGACCCGGACCACTACCGCTCCACCTACAGCCATGACGACGAGGAGGCCACCCCGGGCTACTACCGGGTGGGCCTGAAGTCCTACGGCATCGACGCCGAGCTCACCGCCACCCAGCGCACCGGCTGGCAGCGCTACACCTTCCCGGCCACCGGCGCCGCCAATGTGCTGTTCAACACCGGCAAGGCCAATCAGAAGGTCTTCGGCTCCGAGATCCGCGTGGTCGGCGACCGGACCGTCGAGGGCCGGGTGGAGGCCGGGAACTTCTGCGCCGGGAAGGACCGGCACACCGTCTACTTCACCGCCACCTTCGACCGCCCCTTCGCCTCCTACGGCACCTGGCGCGGCACCACCCCCGCCCCCGGCTCCCGCGAGGCGGCCGGAGCGGGCGGCAACGGCGCCTGGGCCACCTTCGACGCGACCCAGGACCGGGATGTCGTGGTCAAGGTCGGGCTGTCGTACACCGGCCCCGAGGGCGCCCGGAAGAACCTCTCGGCGGAAACCGGGGATTCGTACGACTTCGACGCCACCCGCGCCGCGCTCCACGACACCTGGCGGAAGAAGCTCGACGCGATCCGGGTCGGCGGCGGCACCGAGGAGCGGCAGCGCGCCTTCTACACCGCGCTGTACCACGCCCAGCTGCACCCCAATGTGGCGGGCGACGTGGACGGCCGCTACACCGGCTTCGACGGCGCGACCCACACCGCCTCCGGCTACACCCCGTACCAGAACTTCTCGCTGTGGGACACCTACCGGCCGCAGAACCAGCTGCTGGAGATGGTGGAGCCGGGGGTGGCCCGCGATGTCGCGCTGTCGGTGGTCGCCATCGGCCGGGACGGCGGCTGGCTGCCGCGCTGGGCGCTGGCCAACAGCGAGACCAACATCATGACGGGTGACCCGGTGACCCCCTTCCTCGTCGAGGCGTGGTCCAAGGGCCTGCTGGCCGGGCACGAGGACGAGGCGTACGCGCTGCTGAAGAAGAACGCCACCAGCACCCCGCCCGCCGAGTCGCCCTACAACGGCCGCTCCGGAGTGGACTATTACCGCGAGCTGGGCTACGTCCCCTCGGGGCTGAAGCTCGGCACCGACTGCGCCGACAAGGGCGGCGACAACGACTGCGTCCACCCGGCCTCGGCCACCCTGGAGTACTCGGCCGCGGACGCCGCGCTCGCCCTGATGGCGCGCGGGCTCGGACACCGCGCCGACGCCCGGATGTTCGCCGAGCGCGGCCAGACGTACCGCACGCTGTGGGACGCCTCGATCGGGCAGTTCCGGCCGCGCACGGCCGACGGCGCGTGGGTGACCCCGTACGACCCGGTGGAGGCGGGCCGGCAGTTCCACGAGGGCGGCGCCTACCAGTACCAGTGGCTGGTGCCGCAGGACCCGGCCGGGCTCGTGGGGCTGATGGGCGGCAGGAGCGCGACCGAGAAGCGGCTCGACGACTTCTTCGCCTACGGCAAGCTGCTCACCGACCCGGCGGGCACCGCCCGTAAGGACTGGATCTCCGCCCCGTACGACTACTACGGCAAGCCCACCTACAACCCCAACAACGAGCCCGATCTGCACGCCCCGTACATGTATCTGTGGGCGGGCGCGCCCGCGAAGGCGGCGACCGTGGTGCGGGCGGCGATGACCCTGTTCACCACCGGGCCGGACGGGATGACCGGCAATGACGACCTCGGCACCATGTCGGCCTGGTACGTCTTCTCCTCGCTGGGCCTGTACCCGACGATGAGCGGCGGGGACTTCCTCGCCCTGTCCAGCCCGCAGTTCTCCTCGGCCGTGGTCCGTATCGGGCACTACGGCACCCGGCAGGGCGGCACGCTCGCGGTCACCGCACCGGGCGCGAGCGACGCCAAGCGATATGTCCGGAGTGTGTCGCTGAACGGCCGGAACGTGGCGCGCACTTGGCTGGACTGGGACCAGGTGGCCCACGGCGGGAAACTGGCCCACCGGCTGTCCACCGAACCGTCCTCCTGGGGCACCGGCCGGGGCGCGGAACCGCCGTCGGTGGGCGCCACCCGCAAGGGCTGATACCGGCCGGTTGTGGTGTAGGTTCTATGGCCCGCCTGGACACACGGGCCATGGGGGATGTGGTCGAGCGAGGGAGCGGTGTCCATGCGTGCTGTGGTGTTCGACGAGTTCGGGCGCCGGCCCGAGGTCCGGAGCGTCGAGGACCCCGCTCCCTCCCCGCGCGGCGCGGTGATCCGCGTCGAGGCCACCGGACTGTGCCGCAGCGACTGGCACGGCTGGATGGGGCACGACCCGGACATCCGGCTGCCGCACGTCCCCGGCCATGAGCTGGCGGGGGTGATAGAGGACATCGGCCCCGACGTCCTCAACTGGCGCCCGGGGCAGCGGGTCACCGTGCCGTTCGTATGCGCCTGCGGGCGCTGTGCCGCCTGTGCGGAGGGCGCCCAGCAGGTGTGCGAGCGGCAGACGCAGCCGGGGTTCACCCACTGGGGCTCGTTCGCCGAGTACGTGGCGATCGAGAACGCCGATGTGAACCTGGTCGGGATACGCAACGAGCTGTCGTTCACCACCGCCGCCGGTCTGGGCTGCCGCTTCGCAACCGCCTTCCGCGCCGTCGTCGCCCAGGGCCGGGTGGCCCCGGGCGAGTGGGTCGCGGTGCACGGCTGCGGTGGGGTGGGGCTCTCCGCGGTGATGATCGCCGCCGCGGCCGGGGCCCGGGTGGTGGCGGTGGACATCTCACCGCAGGCGCTCGCCCTCGCCTCCCGGTTCGGCGCGGCGGTGTGCGTGGACGTGGCGTCCACCCTGGGCTCGGTGGCGGAGGCGGTCGCGGACGCGACGGGCGGCGGCGCCCATGTCTCGCTCGACGCGCTGGGCTCCCCGCGGACCTGCGCGGCGTCCATCAAGAGCCTGCGCCGCCACGGCCGCCATGTCCAGGTCGGGCTGCTGCCCCCGGCCGCCGGGACCCCGATGATCCCGATGGACCGGGTCATCGCGCTGGAGCTGCGGCTGCTGGGCAGCCATGGCATGGCCGCCCACGACTACGGCCCGATGATGGAGATGGTCGAGGCCGGTTCGCTGCGGCCGGATCTGCTGGTCACCGATGTGATCGGGCTGGACGCGGTCCCGGAGGCGCTGTCCACGATGGCCTCCGGGGGCAGGGGCGGGGTCACGGTCATCGAACCGCACCGCCCGCCCCTGGCCGGGAGCTGACCCTGCCGGTGACCGGGGGCTGGCCCCGCCGGTGACCGGGAGTTGGCGAACCGTCCCCGCACGGTGCTTACGGCACCCGCACCGTCCCGCCCGTCACCCGGATCCGGTCCCCCGCCGCCGGGTCGGACGCGATGGGGGGCACATTCGCCGAGGTCAGCTCGGGGGCGTGCCCCGGTTCACCGCCGCGCGGCACCGTGCGCACGACCTGGCTGGGCGGCAGTTCGGCCCGCCCCTGGAGCCGCTCCCACATCAGGTCCAGGGCCTGCTGGTAGTAGTAACCGAGCGGGACGTACCGGTTGTCGAACCCGGCGGCCTGGGAGTCGCTGTGGTGGGCGTGGGTGATCTCGGCGTAGCTGACGGTGCCCGGCCCGTGGCCCGCGCGCGAGGTGAGCCCCAGATACGGCCGTGAGCTGTGGTTGACCGGCACCCTGGTGTCGTCGCGGCCCTGCACGATCAGCGCCGGCTTGCCGTGCAGATCGCCGTCGCGCCGGGTCTCGTCCAGGCCGTCGGCGAGCCGTGCGGCCCAGTCCCGCTCGGCGCGCGGCGCCCCGGGCCGGGGAAAGGCGAGCCGGTAGACGCAACGCTCTCCCCGCAGGTTGTAGTCGTGCTCACCGCCGGGTCCGACGGAGCGGGCGTCGGCCACGGGCCCGCCGGGCGAGTTCTCGTCGATCAACACTCCCGGGGCGGGCGCCCGGCCGGAGCTGGTGCCGAAGGCCCCGGCCAGTTCCGCCGTGCGGTACGGCGCGGGCGAGCCGGAGGAGTCGGTGCGGGCCCAGCCGTAGCCGCACAGCGCGTCGGCGACCGAGGCTCGGGCGAAGCTCATCGCGTAGGAGGCAGGGGTCTGCGGGTCGTAGTGGGAGATCTGCAGATACCCCGACCGGGGCTGGAATCCGGCGCGTACCAGGGCCTCCTGGGCGAGGCGCGGGAGTCCGTCGGGCCCCGCCCGCTCGGCGTCCCGGCGCGGGATCAGACGGGGGTCGTCCCCGACGAGGGCGGCGCAGCGGCGGCGGGCGGCGGGCACGTCCAGCGTGGCGTAGCCGGGCGCGGTGGGCTCGGTGAGCGCGGCGCACGGCTGGAGCAGCGAGGCCAGCGCGTTGTAGCGGATCAGCGGCAGCCCCGCGGCGGGCACGGCCCGCCCGCCCTGGCGGACCCGGACGCCGTTCAGCGGGGCCAGGTTCAGCTGCGGTTCGGAGGCCACGACGGCGTCGACGAGCCCGCCGCGGTCGTTCTCGCCCGCGGCGATGGCCGCGCCGCCGCCGTTGGAGACACCGGTGGCCAGGACCGTGGTGGAGGCCGGGGTATAGCCGCCCCCAGGGGCTCCGGCGCGCCGGTCGCGGTTCAGCACGGCGAGGGCGAGCCGTATCGAGCGCAGCACATCGCGCCCCCAAGTGGCCTGCGGGTTCATCCCCGAGTGGGCCATCTTGTAGGCGACGCGGTACGGGTGATCCGCGTCGAAGCGGGCGCGCTCGGCGTCGCTCAGCCCGGCGTCGAAGGCGGTACGGCCGTGGAGTTCGGCGCGCGGACCGGTCGTTCCGTCGTAGCCCATGACGGTGCCCGAGTGCAGGTCGTCGAAGGCCGGGCCCATCCCCTTGTCGGTGTAGGCGACCGCGCAGCGGTGGTGCAGCCCCCAGGCCCCGGTGGTGCCGACCATACTGTAGACCCCGCTGAGTCCGGTGGCGGGCGCGGCGACGACACACGGCCGGGCACGGTCGAAGCCGTCCGGCACCTGCACCACGAAGCTGACACCGCGGGCCCCGCTGCCCGCCACGGCCCGGTACTCCACCCCAGCGACCTTCCCGTCGCCGGGCACGGGGCGGCCCCGGTCCACATCGGGTCCGTACAGCCTCCCGAGGCCGCCGCCGGATCCGGCGGACAGCCCGGCCGAGGCCCAGATGGCCTGGCGGCGCAGTTCGGCGGCGGTGGGCCGGTCGAGGTCGGCGGCCCGTGGCATGGGCCCGCGCAGCCCCGCGAAGCCGAGCCCGGCGGTGAGCAGATCGTCGCTCCGCCCGTCGTACCGCCGCTCGGTCAGCTCACTGATGAACGAGGGAAGCGCGGAGCGGGCGGACGGGGCGCGCTCGGCGGCGTGGGCGAGCGGGGTGACGAGGGCCGTGGTGAGGGCGAGGGCCAGGGGCAGGGCGGACAGCCGGCCGGCGGATGGCATGGGCGGTTCCTTCCGGGTCAGAGCGGCACGGCGCCCGTCGCCAGAGCCGCGGCGGTCATCACGAGCGTCGTCCCGAACGCCCAGCGGAAGATGAAGCGCTGGTGCTCCCCGAGCTGTACGCCGCTCATGCTCAGGAGGATGAAGGTCGCGGCGGTGAGCGGGCTCAGCGGGAAGCCGGTGGTCATCTGGCCGAGGACGGCCGCGCGGGCGATCTCGGCGTGGTCGGTGCCGAAGGCGTCGGCGGTCCCGGCGAGCACCGGCAGCACCCCGAAGTAGTAGGCGTCCGGGGTGAGGACGAGGCTCAGCGGCATGCTGGTGACGGCCACGAGCACCGGCAGATGTCCGCCGAGCCCGTCGGGGATGATGTCGACCAGCGCCTCGGCCATCTTCCCGATCATCCCGGTGCCGCCGAGGATCCCGGTGAACACCCCGGCCGCGAAGATCATGGTGATGACGAGCACCACGCTCCTGCCGTGCTTCTCCAGCAGCTCCTGCTGGTCCTCCCAGCGGGGGTGGTTGACCAGCAGCGCGAGGACGAAGGCGAAGACGAAGAGCACGGGCAGCGGCATGGCCTCCCGCACCAGGCAGACCAGCAGGGCCACGGTGAGCAGCAGATTGAAGACGGTGAGCGCGAGACCGGGGCGGGCGGCGACCCGGGGTGTGCCGGGGCCGTCCCCGGCCGCCACCTCGGCCCGTGGCGCGGGCTCGAGCGCGCCGAGCCGCCGCCGCTCACGGCGTCCGATGAGATACGCGGCGAGCAGCACCCAGACGATACCGGCGGCGAGGGCGGGCAGCAGTGGCGTGATGATGTCGGAGGTGTCGATCTTCAGGGCCGCGGCGGCGCGGGCCGTCGGCCCGCCCCACGGGATCATGTTCATCACGCCCGCGCCCAGGCCGACCACCCCGGCGAGCACCAGCCGGCTCATCCCCAACCGCTGATAGACGGGGAGCAGCGCGGAGATGGTGATGAGGAAGGTGGAGGCGCCGTCGCCGTCGAGCCCGACGCACAGGGTCAGAACGGCGGTGCCGACCGTGATCCGTACCGGGTCGTTCCTGGTGGCGCGGAGAATGCCGCGGATCAGCGGTTCGAAGAGGCCCGCGTCGATCATCAGGCTGAAGTAGAGCACCGCGAAGGCGATCATGATGCCGGTCGGGGCGACCTTGGACAGCCCGTCGAGTGCCATCGGGCCCAAGTCGTCGCCGTATCCGCCGATGACCGCGGTGGCCACGGGCGTGAGGACGAGGGCCACCAGCACCGAGACCCGTTTGGTCATGGTGAGCAGCAGGAAGCCGCCGATCGTGCAGAACCCCAGTGCTGCCAGCATGGCCGCTCGCTTCCTCGTCCGGTCGGGTGCTGCCGAAGAGTTTCCGAGCGGGGAAAGATCCGCGTCCAGCATCGAACACAGATCTATCCATGCGTTTCGCGCAACAGTTCCCCTGCTCGGCCGCCGCGCCTACGCTCACGGACCATGGACGTCACCCTGCGCCAGCTGACCGCGTACGCGGCGGTCGCGCGTGCCGTGAGCTTCACCGCGGCCGCCGCCGAACTGCATGTGTCCCAGTCGTCGCTGAGCCGTGCGGTCGCCGATCTGGAACGGACGCTGGGGATGCGGCTGCTGGAGCGGGACACCCGCAATGTGCGGCTCACCCCGGCGGGCGCCGAGGCGCTGCGGATCGCCGACCAGATCCTCTCCGCGCACCGCGCGGGCCTGGCCCAGCTGGGGCGCTACGGCGCCGGTGAGCGCGGTGCGGTGGCCCTGGCGACCCTGCCCTCGGTCGCGGCCGTGCTGCTGCCGCCGGTGATCTCCGCCTTCCGCGCACGACGCCCGGAGATGACCGTACGGCTGCTGGACGGGCTGGAGCGCTCGGTGCTTGACCGGGTGGTCGACGGGGACGCCGACTTCGCCGTCAGCACGGTGGCCCGGCGCGCCCCGGGCGTACGGCTGCGGCCGCTGGTGCGGGACCGCTTCGACGCGGTGCTCCCGGAGCACCATCCGCTGGCCGAGCGGGCGGAGGTGACCTGGGAGGAGCTGGGCCGGGAGCCGTTCCTCGCGGTGGGCACCGACTCCAGCGTGCGCCGGATGACCGACGCGGCCTTCGCCCAGGCCGGGATGGAGGCCAACCCGGCGGCCGAGGCGTCGAACGTGGCAACGGTGGGCGGTCTGGTGGCGGCCGGGCTCGGCGTCTCCGCGCTGCCCGCCCTGGTCCATCCGCTGGTGGGGCCGGGCCGGCTGGTGCGGCGCCCGCTGGTGGGGCCGGTGGTGGAGCGCCGGCTGTACGTCGTCCTGCCGACGCGCCGCACGCTTCCGCCGGGGGCGCGCCGCTTTCTGGAGCAGCTGGAGGAGTTCCGCTCCGCGGCGGACGCCTTGCCGGCGGGGGTGGAGTGGGAGGAGGCGGGCGAGGACTGGTGAGGGCGCCGGGGGCACAGCGGCGGGATCGACCGCCGGGCGGCGATCCTTGCGAGATCCGCATGAATTGATCCCCCTTCATTGCTGGACGCGCATACGCCCCGCCCCGCAGCCTGGCCGCATGGAGGACCAGACCAGCACAGGGCAGGGACAGCTCACAGGGCTGAAGGTGGTGGAGTTCGCCCATGTGGTGGCGGGCCCCCTCGCCGGGGGGATGCTCGCCGACCAGGGCGCGGACGTCGTCCACGTGGAGCCGCCGGGCTCCGGTGACGCGGCGCGGGCGATGGGCCCGCGGCGCGACGGCGTACCGCTGTGGTTCAAGGTGGCGGGCCGCAACAAGCGCTCGGTGACCCTGGATCTGCACCACGAGGAGGGCCGGGAGGTCGCCCGGGAGCTGATCGCCTGGGCCGATGTGGTGATCGTGACGCTCCGGGCGGGCCGGCTGCGCGCCTGGGGCCTGGACTGGGAGGCCGTCCACGCGCTCAATCCCACCGCGATCCTGCTGCAGATCTCCGGTTTCGGCGCCACCTCCTCGCGGGCCGACGCCCCCGGCTTCGGGAAGATGGGCGAGGCCCGCAGCGGGGTGGTCCATCTGACCGGCTTCCCCGAAGGCCCGCCCGTGCACACCGGCTTCTCGCACGGCGACGCGGTCACCGGGCTGATGGGCGCGTTCGCGGTCCTGGCCGCGCTGCACCGCCGTGACACCGATCCGGACTCCTTCGACGGCGAATGGATCGACCTGGCGCTGTTCGAGCCGCTGTACCGCCTGGTGGAGTGGCAGATCATCGCGTACGACCAGCTCGGCACGGCCCCCGAGCGGGCGGGCAACCAGCTGGCCGTCGCCCCGGCCGCCGTCATCAACACCTACCGCAGCGCCGACGGCGACTGGCTCACCGTCACCTCCGCCACCACCCGGTCGGTGCGCAATGTGGTGCGGCTGCTGGGCCTGCCCGACGAGGAGTTCGCCACCGTGGAGCAGCAGCACGCGGGGCGCGAGCGGCTCGACGCTGCGCTGCGGGAGTGGGTGGCGGCGCGCCCGGCGGCCGAGTGCCTCGCGGCGTTCGAGCGGGCCGAGGTGGTGGCCTCGCGGGTGTTCACCGCCGCCGATATCGTCGCCGACCCGGTCTACGCCGAACGCGAGGACATCATCACGGTGGACGACCCCGACCTGGGCCCGGTGCGGATGCAGTCGGTGATCCCGCGCTTCCACCGCTCCCCCGGCGCGGTGTGGCGCACCGGTCCCGCGCTCGGCGCGGACAACGCGCTGGTCTACGGGGAGTGGCTGGGCATCGACGGCGAGCGGCTGGCGAAGCTGGAGGCCGAGGGTGTCATCTGACGGCGTGACGGGCGCGGCCGGCGTGACCGCGCACCGCGTCCCCCTGCGCTCCCTGCTCTTCGTGCCCGGCAGCCGCACCGGCTGGCTGCCCAAGGCGGAGGCGGCGGGCGCCGACGCGGCCATCCTCGACCTGGAGGACGCCGTCCCGGAGGACGGCAAGGCGGCGGCGCGGGAGGCCGTGGCCGCGGCCGTCGACCGGGCGGCCGGGCCGCCCCCCGGTCCGATGCGGCTGCTCGTACGGATCAACGCGCTGGACCGCGCGGCGGGCTGGCAGGGCGCCGACGAGCTGCGGGCGGTCGCCCGACCCGGGCTCTACGGCATCGTGCTGCCCAAGGTGAGCGGCCCCGAGGACGTGACCACCGCCGACCGGCTGCTGGCCTGGTGCGAGCGCGAACACGGCCTGCCCGAGGGGCATTTCGCCCTGCTGCCGCTGCTGGAGACGGCACGCGGGCTGCGCGAGGCGTACGCCATCGGCCGGGCCGCCGCCCGGATCGCCCACCTGGGCGCGGTGGCCGCCCCGGGCGGGGATGTGGAGCGGGCGGTCGGCTACCGCTGGAGCCCGGAGGGCGAGGAGACCCGCGAGCTACGGGCCCGGGTACTGCTCGACGCCCGCGCCGCGGACCGCCCCCACCCGGTGGCCGGACTGTGGGCGGACGTGGCGGACCTCGCGGGACTACGGCGCTTCGCCGAGCGGAACCGTGCGCTGGGGTATGAGGGGATGGCCGTGATCCACCCGTCGCATGTGCCGGTGGTCAACGAGGTGTTCTCGCCGGACGCGGAGGAGCTGGCCCGCTGCCGGCGACTGATCGCGGCGGTGGAGCGGGCGCAGGCGGAAGGGGCCGGGGCGGTGCGCTTCGAGGGGCGGATGGTGGACGAGGCGATGGCGGCGACGGCCCGCCAGACCCTGGCCCGCCACGGCGGGGAGTGAGCCCATCTGGACTCCGAGGCGAAGCCCGGCATGGCCTGGGCGACGGCGAGGCAGACGAGCTCGGAGTCCGACAACCGCGGTGGGTCCAGGTCATTCGGGCGAGTTCGACCACGACGCCCTCAATTGACAAACGGAACCTAGTTCCGTATAAGTGAATCGGAGGATGACTCCGATTACTTTTCAAGGGGTGGGGGCATTGGCTGACAGCCCGACCGCGGTGTTCGAGAAGCTGCTGGCCGGCATGGTCAACCGCGACTTCGACAATCTCTGGCGGCTCTACGCGCCGGACGTCGTGTTGGAGCACCCGTTCGCGGTGCCGGCGCCGACCGTGACCCGCGGTCAGGAGGGCCTGCGGCGGCTTCTGGAGGGAATGCGGGAGTGGTTCGATATGACCGCGAAGAACGTGGTCATCCACGAGACCGCCGACCCCGAGGTCATCGTGGCCGAATGGGACTATGAGACGCGCGTGCCCGGCACCGACGAGCCGCTCACCACGGCCAACGTGATCGTGATGCGCGTTCGCGACGGCCGGATCGTCGAGTCCCGTGACTACCACAACCACGCGGCCCTCGCCCGGATCATCAGTGGCTGAGCGCCTCGCGCCTGGCCAAGGGCCAGGGTATGCCCCCTGGTCACCGTCGCCGCGATCCTGGCGCAGCGCGATCATCGGCGCAGCCGGCTGTGCGGTCAGCATGTCGTCGGTGGCGCGCGGATCAGCCGGCGCCTGGTCAGTGGTGGCGTCAGTCAGCGGTTTCATTCATCGTGGGCGCCGCACTCAGCGGCTACCTCATCGGAACCGGCCAGGACACCGGCCGACCCGCTGATGACGCCCGCGCGGCCGGGGGAGGGACCCCCCGTCCCCCGCGCGCGCGGGGGCGGGGGGGCGCCCGGGAGGGCGAGCGCCCGGGCCGGGGGGGGGGTGTGGGCG